>NZ_JAPZQJ010000315.1:0-11761 GCF_027530405.1 Microcystis sp. LE19-41.2A
CGGGCGGCTCCCCAGAACAGTCTCAGCCTGGAAGTTGGTCACTAGCTAGACACTACCTAACAGCCACAGGCGATAGGCTGAGAGGCCAGAGATGCTGTCGTGGCTTTCATCTTACCTCTCAGCGGTTTTTGAGATGTTGCGCAATAATACCCGTAATACGGGACTAGAATTACTGCAATCTCTTGTGATTCGTACCGCTATTTTACTTCCTTATCAAATACGTTATACCTTCTGCGATCCCGTTAATAATGGGGGTGCATTTTTAATGCGTCGTTCCCTTCCTGAGGCTTTGATTAGAGAAAATAGTGGCGAAGTTTATCGAGATTTATTAGAAGTCACCCAAGATATTCGTCGCGTCAAAGAAACCTATTTAGATCCTCAGTCTCCTGCCTTACATTTACTCCCCCCAGATATTCGAGTCAATGAAAGATTTGAGGGGATTTTTGTCGCAGATTTTCCTAAAAGATATGACCGTAGAGATATTGAAGAATTACAAAAAATTGGTAATAGTGGACCAGAAGCTGGAAGATATGTGTTTATTCACTATAATCAAGATATTGATCTCCCTAGAGATATTAATATGAGTGGGTTTGAAAATGCCTTTTATATTGATCTCAATAAACAGTCAAAGACAGCAACATCTTGTCAACTTCAATTTAAAGCGGATAGTATTCCTGACGCAGATTTACAAAAACAATTACTTGATAAAGTTAAACAAGCTAAACCCCCCGAACGAAAATTAGATTGGGATGATATAGTAGGAATTGATCCGCAAAATTGGTGGAATTATAGCAGTGAAGAATGGATAACCACACCTATCGGTGGAAGAGGAAGTTCTGATCAATTAAATATTTGGTTTGGTAAAGATAGCGAAGGTCATCAATGCGCTCATGGTATGCTAGGAGCAATGACTGGATCAGGAAAATCTACCCTGTATCATGGGCTTATTTTAGGCTTGGCAACTCGTTATAGTCCCTCAGAATTAAGATTTTATCTCATTGATGGCAAATATGGCGTAGAATTAGCCCCCTATCGCAATTTGCCCCATACCGAAGTAGTTTCCTTACATTCCTCCCCTGAATTATCGCGTAGTGTTTTAACTGAATTAATCGCCGAAAAAGAACGACGTAACGCCTTATTTAAAAGATTAGGGGTGTCAGAATTGGCAGGTTATCGCCGACTAGGACAACCAGAGGGCAAAATGCCCCGTATTCTTCTAATTATTGATGAATATCAGGAGTTATTTTTTAACGACAAAGAGGATACTGCTTCCAGTCAACTACTGATTTTAGCCCAACAGGGGCGAAGTGCGGGTATTCATATGTTACTCGCTTCCCAAAGGTTTGGGGCTGAAGGAATGCGGAATCAAACGGGAATTTTGGGTAATATTCACCTGAGAATGGGAATGCAGATGTCAAAAACAGAAATTCAAGCCCTGACAGAATTTGGAAAACGAGGAAAACAATTATTAATGACCTGTGATTTGCCGGGGAAAATTGTTATTAATGACCGTAGTGGCGATGATAACTCTAATTATTTTGGGAAAGTGGCATTTATCGAAAAATCTCGCCGAGATATGATCATTAACGCTTTATCTCAAAAAGCTGATCAACTCTCCCCAGAAGATTACACGGAAACAGTGGTCTTTGATGGAGATTCTCAGCCTAATTTAGCAGATAATCCTCAATTACGCCATATTTTAGATTACGGTAAATGGTTAACCTCAGAAGATTGGGAAAAAATCGCCCGTTTACCTTTCTACAAAGGAGGATTAGGCATTTCTGACTGGTTTAGTGCAGAATACCCGATCTTAACATGGCTAGGACAAGAATTTAGTGTAAGGCAACAGGCAAGGCTGATATTACGCCGTCGTCCAAGTGAAAACGTTCTAGTTATCGGTGGAGACTATAATACAGCCCGTTATGGAATTCTATCGGCTATTTTGACCAGTCTTGCTATTAATGGCAATCTTCAACAATCTCGTTTTGTTGTGGTAGATCGCAGTGTATCTGGTACACAATGGCATTTAGCATTGGAAGAAGTATGTCAGATTATTCTAAAACCTTTGGGCTTTACGACGGCATTTAACCGAGAAAATCGAATTATTACGGCAATTTTGAACAATTTAATTCTTCAACTTGACGAAAGAAACCAACTCAGTGAAGCAGACTTGATGACTCAACCTTCTATTTTCGTCATCATGACGGAATTAGATAGAGTAGATGACTTAAGACGGAGCAATGAGCAGTCTTATAGCCCAGAAAGTCACTTAACTACTCAAATTAAGCGATTATTGAAGGAAGGACCGAGTAAAGGTATTCATCTCATCCTCAGTTTTTCAGGGATCAAAGCTTTCTCTAATGTCCTTGATATTCGGCGAAATTTAGCTTATTTTCGCCATAGAGTCGCTTTACAGATGTCAGAAGATGATTCTTTCACCTTTGTTAGTGATCGCCAAGCCTCACGTTTACAAGCAGATGGAGATGTTCCAATTAAAGCCCTTTATCGGGATACGGATAGCGATCGCACTACTCTTTTTAAACCTTATAGTACGGAATCTACACCTGAATTTAAGCAACAAATAGAGAAAATTGCTAATAGTTTAATCAAAAGAGCTTAAAGCTTAATTTAACCATGGATGACTCATTTTTACAACTCAAACACTTTCAACAGACCCTCGAACAATTCCATGATCGCGTTCAATCGGCGTGGCGAGAGGTGGAAACCACCTATGAGGATCTTTCTCCCCATTGGCAAGACCAAAAACGACAAAAACATGACGAAATGTGGCTTGATTTGCAAGAAAAGACTAATAATTATTATAGTCGCCAAATTCCCACCTATAATGATTTTTTAAACCATAAATTACAAGTATTAGAGAGGTATTTAAACGGTGGATAATTCCCGAAAAACAGCCCTTTTAGCCTATCAAACTGCACTCAATCAATATTATTTGATTTTAAGCGAAGAATTGGAATTTCTCGATACGGCATGGCGATCGCTTGATGAAGTTTTTCAAGGATCAGCCGCCGAAGAATTTACAGTTTTTTGGACAAGAACCTTGGCAGAAATGGAAGATTCAAGGCTAGAAGTTCAGAAAATCCTCAATTTTATCCAAGAAATCCCCGATAAATCTTAATCATTATGACTATTCAAGATCCCCGTATTCTCATTAACCTTCTCAATGACTTAATTGAAGAACTTAGATACTGGAAAATAACCGCCCGTGATACCCTGGATCAAATGTCATGGCATCAAAGGCAAAGTGAAGAAAAAGTGAGTCAAGCTCTGTATCATGCTTCAATTATTCAAGATCAGGCTAAAAATGATCAAAAATTAGTTGATCAGGCTAATGATGAAGTTGCTCAATTGTTATCTAATTGTCATCAAGTCTTAGAAAAAGCTCAACAAAATTTGGCAGCAGCTCAAAATACCCAAAATCAGGCGCAATCAACCTTAAATCATTGGCAAACTCAGCTAAGTCTTGCGTTAGCTTGGTTAGAAAGGGCAGAAGACCGATTACAACGTGCCATAAACGAAAGAGAGCAAGCAGAATTTACTTTACGCAGTGCAGAATCTGAATTACAAAGCGCACAATCCGCCCTCACCAGTTGCCAAAATTCAGGCTATACTGACAAGGATGGACGATATCATGCGCCCAATTGTTCTGGTCAGCAAGCTAAGGTTAGTCAAGCCCAAAATGCGGTTCAAGCTGCAATCCAACGCTTAAATAAAGCCATTGAAGAAGAAAAAGCAGCAAGAGAAGAAGTCGCACGAGCGCAAGCTAGGGTTAATTGTTGTCGAAATGCCATCGGATATGCTCAAACAGCCGTCTATCAGGCGAATATTACTTTAAATTATGCCCATAATGCCCTGAGTTTTGCCGAACGTAGTTTAGAAAACGCAGATGCAGCTAGACGGGAAGTTGATAGAGCGCAATTAGAGGCAAGCAATGAGCAGGAAATGGCAGATTTAATGTCTTTAGCCGTAAATAATGCCCGCAATTTCACCGAAGAAGCCCGAAATGATTTCAAAGGAGCGGAAAAGCAAGGAAACTCCGCTCAATGTTTAGAAATTGGGGTAACAAGAGAAATAGAATATCGAGTAGAAAGTCTGATTGAATTCAACCGTCCTTTTCAATTTTAGTGATTTTTGGAGGATAAAAAATGATGGAAGATATTGTTTGGAAGATGCAGCAGCGATCTCGCACTCTGCAAGACTATCGTAAAGATATTCGAGGCCTATGGCAAGATGAGGCTGCCAAAACCCTTAATCGTCGTTATCTTGACCCCCATGAAGATGACGATCAGAAAATGATAGAATTTTTGCAGAAACAGGTACAAGGCTTAGAAAAAACTAATGAGGAGTTGGTTAAAGCCAAAGATTATGCTTTAGAGGCTGAACGCTATTCCCAACAAGTTGAACATTTCTTAGAACGAGAAAAACAGGAAGTTAAACAAGCTTATTATTCTTATGATCGATCTATCGAATATTACGGCTTAACTCAAGCAGAATTACCTAATATTCACAGATTAATTCAACAAGCTAATCGCAGTTGTAACTAAAAAAGATATTTATATTACGAAATTTTATTAAAAATAAATGTTTGATAAATATCTATCTTAGACAGAAAAAAAGATGAATAAATAAGAGAATAAAAACAATGTTAAGTTACCAGAATATCAAAACCATTTTTTCCCAGAAATCATTTTTAGCTATTGCAGCTGAAACTTATGAAAGCTATAAAACAGAAACAGGTGGCATTTTTTTAGGAATTAGAAACCCTAATAAATGGTATATTTTAGAAACCTTAGATTCGGGTCTAAATCCTATCTTTCGCCCCGGCTATTTTGAGTATGATAATGCTTATATCAACCACCTGTCTAACAAAATTGCCAGATTTTATCGAGAACCCATAGAAGTTCTTGGACTATGGCATAGACATCCGGGCAGTTTTGATTACTTTTCCTTAACTGATGATACAATTAATAAAAAATATGCTTCTCAACATTCTGAGGGAGCTATTTCTGCCTTAGTTAATTTTGACCCATTTTTTCGATTGACTATGTATCACGTTTCCCTCCCTTCTCAATCTGATTTACGACCCCAATATACTAAGCTTTCTATAGAAATTGGAGATCAATTAATTCCCAAAAATTTGCTAAGTATTAAATCTTTATCTGATTATTTATCAATAGTTAATGATTAATTTTCTTCAATCTAGTTACACAAGTATTAACTTTTTTAATACTTAACTTAATTGACGGTGAATAGATTATCAGGCTATAATCCTAAAAAGTGAAATTTCAGACTATGCCTAATCTCAATACCAGTGCTAACGTCAAAAAAAGAATTCTGATCTTCTTAGAAAGACTATTAACTCATGTTAATAAGGAATCACCAGATCACAAGTATTGGTCGAATCACCTATCCTTCAGGTGGCTCGAAGAAGGTGCATCACATCCTAAGCTAATTGTCTATACAACTTTAAAAATATTAACAGATTTTTGTCATGGAATTACTAAGCAAAAGTTAGGGGCTGCCATTACTGTTGAACAGATGAGAAATGACCTTAAGGTTTTACAAGAATGGGAAATACTAACAGATAATAGATACAAACAAGCTAAAGGCGCGGCAAATTTGCATTTTACCCTAAATCTTTGGCATTCATCAACAGAAGAAAATTTGAAAAAATTTGAAGAAGAATGGGATAAGCGTAAATGTCCCGGTCTTGAAAACTCATCAGTTAAAACAGAAATAAATTATGATAATTTCGGATTAATTCCTGATATTTCTCAGATTTATGGGAGAGAGAAAGAACTAGAATTATTAAAACAAAAGTTTTTTCAAAATAGTCCCCCGTGTAAAATTATCGGAATTTTCGGAATAGCAGGAATCGGAAAAACATCTCTTGTCTGTAAACTGATTGAGCAAATTCAAGAGGAATTTCCCCGTGTTATCTATTGGTCTTTTTTGAATCCCCCTTTACCCCTAGAATTTCTTGAAAATACCAGTAATATTATTTCACAGAATATTAGTTTTAAGGCAGAAGATAAATTTAAAATAAAACTGATAAAATTTATCAAGATACTAGCCAAATATCGTTGTTTATTGTTTTTAGATAATATTGATGCGATTATTGAGCATGAAAACTATCGAGAATATAGCGAAATTTTACAAGCAATTGGTCAGTCAAAGCACAATAGCTGTTTAATTATAACCAGTCGAAAAATTCCTCAAGAACTTGAATCGTTAGTGGGAAATAAAACTTCAACTTATTTCCGAGAGTTACAAGGACTTGACTATCAAACTGGACGACAAATTTTGGGAGATATTGACACCTTTCATGGTTCAGAGGATGAATGGCAATTTTTAATTCAACAAGTCTGTCACGGCAATCCTTTATTCATCAAATCTATCGCTCATCATATTCAACGAGTTCATCATAATAATCTCTCGGATTTTCTTTTAAAAGGGAATCTTCTGATAGAAAAAGTCGAGTCTATTTTAAATTCTTACTTTCAGCAACTATCTAATTTAGAAAAAGCGATTATTTTTGAGTTAGCGATTAATCGAAATCCAGTTTCTTTGTCGGAACTAGAACATAATATTATCATTGAACCTGACGGTAAAAGTATCCAAGAAGGGATCAGATCATTATCTAGCAAAATTCTGTTAGATAAAAAAGATGACTACTTTACCATACATCCTCTACTGATTGAATATTTCACTCAAAAAATTATTACCATAGCAACCGAAGAAATCAAAACTCAAAAATTCCAATTATTAAGAAGTAACTCCTTGACTAAAACTACTGTTCCTGATTATCTAAGAAAGATTCAAATTAATGTTATTTTACACCCAATAATTAAGAACTTAATCCATAATTTTCAAGAAAATAATCTAGAAAGCAAACTAATCGATTGTTTAAAGACATTAAAAAATGAACCTTCTGGACAAATTGGCGGCATTGCTGGCAATATCATTAACTTACTTAATATACTGAAAAATGGTCACTTAATCGGCTACGATTTTTCCCATATCCCTATTCGACAAGTCGATTTATCAAACATTAGACTCAACCAAGTAGATTTTTCCTATTCACAGTTTTTTGACTGTATTTTTCCTCAAACTTGTGGCAGTATTTTATCAATTTCTTGCAGTCAGTTTAATCGCTCTTTTCCAAGAGAAGAGCTTTTAGCAACTGGTGACAGTCATGGGATGATTTACCTCTGGAAAGTCAAACAAGACGGAAAATTAGAATTAAGCAAAAGTTTTCCTGCTCACGGAAGTTGGGTGTGGTCAGTAGCCTTAAATTCCGAGGGACAGTTACTAGCAAGTGGGGGACAAGACGGAATTGTTAAAATTTGGTCTATTACAACAGATATATCTATAAATTGTCATTCTTTGCCCCACCCTTCTCAAAAACATTATGCTCCTATTAGAGCCGTTACTTTTAGTGCTGATAGTAAGTTTTTAGCCACAGGAAGTGAGGACAAAACCATTAAAATATGGTCAGTTGAAACAGGAGAATGTCTCCACACCCTTGAAGGACATCAAGAACGAGTAGGTGGTGTTACCTTTAGTCCAAATGGTCAACTTTTAGCCAGTGGGAGCGCTGATAAAACCATCAAAATATGGTCAGTTGACACAGGAAAATGTCTCCATACTCTTACAGGACACCAAGATTGGGTTTGGCAAGTTGCCTTTAGTTCCGATGGTCAACTTCTAGCCAGTGGAAGTGGGGATAAAACCATTAAAATATGGTCTATTATAGAAGGAGAATATCAAAATATTGATACTTTAACAGGACACGAAAGCTGGATTTGGTCAATTGCTTTTAGTCCGGACGGTCAATATATAGCCAGTGGGAGTGAAGATTTTACACTGCGGTTATGGTCAGTAAAAACCAGAGAATGTCTTCAATGTTTTAGGGGATATGGCAATCGATTATCATCAATTACTTTCAGCACCGATAGTCAATATATTTTGAGTGGTTCTATAGATCGTTCGCTCCGATTATGGTCTATCAAAAATCATAAATGTCTTCAACAGATTAATGGTCATACTGACTGGATCTGTTCAGTAGCTTTTAGTCCCGATGGAAAAACATTGATAAGTGGAAGCGGAGATCAAACGATTAGATTATGGTCAGGGGAAAGTGGCAAAGTAATTAAAATTTTACAAGAAAAAGATTATTGGGTTTTATTGCATCAAGTCGCAGTTAGTCCGAATGGTCAACTGATTGCTAGTACCAGTCACGATAACACCATTAAACTTTGGGATATTAGGACAGATGAAAAGTACACTTTTTCCCCAGAACATCAAAAGCGCGTATGGTCGATCGCTTTTAGTCCTAATAGTCAAATGCTGGTAAGTGGTAGTGGAGATAATTCTGTTAAGCTTTGGTCGGTTCCGAGAGGATTTTGTCTTAAAACTTTTGAGGAACATCAGGCCTGGGTATTATCAGTAAATTTTAGTCTTGATGGAAAATTAATAGCAACTGGTAGTGAAGATCGAACTATTAAACTCTGGTCTATTGAAGATAATATGACTCAATCTTTGCGAACTTTTAAAGGTCATCAAGGAAGAATCTGGTCTGTTGTCTTTAGCTCTGACGGTCAGCGATTAGCCAGTTCAAGTGATGATCAAACGGTCAAAGTTTGGCAAGTCAAAGATGGTAGATTAATTAATAGTTTTGAAGGTCATAAGTCTTGGGTATGGTCAGTAGCTTTTAGTCCCGATGGGAAGTTACTAGCAAGTGGGGGAGATGACGCAACAATCCGAATTTGGGATGTTGAAACAGGTCAGCTTCATCAACTCCTGTGTGAACATACTAAAAGTGTCAGGTCAGTCTGTTTTAGTCCCAACGGTAACACATTGGCCAGCGCAGGTGAAGACGAGACGATTAAACTTTGGAACCTAAAAACAGGAGAGTGTCAGAACACTTTACGCTCTCCTAGACTTTATGAACAAACAAATATTAAGGGAGTAGAAGGGTTGAATTATGAAACGAGCAACACCATGAAAATTTTAGGAGCTTTTCTGTCACGTTGAAGAGAGGATAGAAGTTAGTCAAGGGAGTCTCATTGAGAGGTAATCCCGATCTGAAAATCCCTAAAACCCCACACCCCACTTCATAATTCATAATTCATAATTCATAATTCATAATTCACCCTCCCATGTAGTCTTAACGGGTTACTCCATCCACCACTGGACGGACATCGCTACCCTCAAAATAGCCGGGGTTGCCTGTCCAGTTGAAATCCGACACGCGGATGTTGAGTATTCCCAACTGCAGCACCGGGTTATAGCGCAAAATTAAACTATAGGTGCGACGACTCCATTCGAGAAAATATTCTGTACTGATTTCCTTCGCTTGATCGATACTATAAATACTCTGGAAACCCACGCGAATCGGACCATATACCTGTTGAGTTATACCATAGGACATTGTTTGTTGATCAACAAAGCGATCGAAGAAAAAGGGTGATTGTCCGTTAACCAAACCCTGACTAAAACTGATATTAAACCCGGTATAGTCGAAAAAATTGCGGGAAAAACGCCCAAACTGCCCTAATAATCCCACGGTTCCCGTGACGGAATTTTGCGTCTCTCCATTAGTGTAATAACTGGTGACACCAGTGACACCAGTGACAATAGCAATATAGGGTTGAACGGGAAGAGGAGAAAATCTTAAACCTTGGTCGGGAGTCGGTGGTAAAGTAAGGGCAGACCAGAGTAAAAAACTGCGATTGAGGGAGACAGCGCCCTGAAAACGGCTTAAATTAGTAACATTATCCGTTGCATTGGCCGCTAAGAGATTACTGCGATCGGTGGGTGCGTTAATATTCTGTAGAGAAGCTTGATAACTGAGTCTAATATCCGTATTCGGGACGACAATCACCGGTGAGGTCAAAATTGCCCCAAAACTGCTATTAACCGTCTGAAACCCTAAAGAACCGTTAAAAAGACGCTCGCGATAATTGTACTCCACATTGAGCAGATAGGGATCCTGCAACTGTCCGATCGTCTGTTGAAAGCGAATTTTAGAACGAACACTATTTTCGATCTGTTCCAAATCTAAATTAGAAAAAGAAGCTGTCGCTTGCAAAAACGAGCGCTCGCCAAAATTAGTGGCAAAATTGCCCAATAAACCAAAAGCTTTCGGACTAAGGGCCGAAACTTCCCCACCTCCGGGGTTAGCTGAGGGAAAAGCATCGGGATTAAGGACTTTTTGAATTAAATATTGCGGTGTCAACTCAAAAATAGTCTTCGGTGTCTCCACTAAAGTTAGGGGACTTTCTACGAAAAATCCGCCCCGATCCTCCCCATCATAGCCCGGGGCAATTAAAAAAGGACGACGACGACGGCGATCGAACGTAAGACTATTAATAAAAGTGGGTGCCACTACCCGTTGATCGAAAACCAACTGGGAATTACTCATCCGTAACTCATCGGTAAAGGGGCCGGTACTGCGAAAAGTGGCGGAATTGGCCCGAACTTCCAACTCAGGGGGGGAAAAAGGGTCATTCGTCAGACGCACATTAGTGGCATTCCACACCTTACCATCAAAATTCAAGCGTTCGGCCTGAAAACGGACACGATTAATCGTTCCCCCCGATGGACTACTAATATTCTGTCGATCGCGCCGACTGGGATCCTGTCCCCCGACGACAAATTGAAAACCCTCTCCCGTCGTGATTCTCTGCAAGGGTTGATTTAATGCCAAACGATCGGTTAGGGTTCCAAAAGAACTACCGGCCCCCACATCCGTGGGCAGCGTTTGCCCTAAATCCCTAGCGGTGCTGGGTTGAAAAATCTCCCCATTAGCATTAAATACCACACCGCTATCCTGGACGAAATAATATTCAAAGCGATCGCCGCGCAGGATTTGATCTCCCCGGGTTAGGATCACCTGGCCCTCCGCTACCGCTAACTTTTCGGGAAGATTAATCTGTAAGCGATCGGCCGTTAGTACACTTTCGGCAAAACGCAGGGTGACATTACCTCTAGCGGTGATAATCTGCCGATTTTGGTCAAATTCCTGCTCATCGGCCACTAATTCCATGGGTCTTTCCCCTTCTGGATTAGCGGTCTGAGCTAGGCTGTTATTGAGGGAAATCAAGTATTCTTGGCTGGTTTTTTCGCCTTTTTTCCTCACTAATAGCCGAGTTGAGCCATTTTTCTGGTTAAGAGCTTTTTGATTTAATCCTGAAACTATCTCGGTTTCGGGATTAATGGTGACACCAACGGCTGCGGGGGGTGGAGAATTCTGAACAGAAAGGGGTGTTCCTAAAGTTGCCGCATCACCCGCACTGCTAGGTAAAGGTTCCAAGGGAATACCCTCATCGGGAACCAAGGGTTTTACCTCGACGGTTTCCGGGGGTGGAGTGACGGTGAGGGGAATAGAAACGCTCTCTGCTGAAGGCTTTTTTGCTTCTAGAGGTGCTGGGGTGACAGGGAGGGAAACTACAGACGTGGGACTATTTTCCGAAACTTGGCGCTCCTCCGTTTCCGGTTCAGCTACAGTATTAATCAGGGCAGGTGGTTCAACAGCTAAGAGAAAAAAAGACATGACTGCACGAGTCGGCGATCAAAATAGAGGACGAGCGAACCTCATTGACATCCTCGCCGCCCTAAAAGTGCGGCGATTCCTAAACCTCACGATTTAAGTTTCTGCTTCCACCACCGTCGCATACCACAGTTAAAAAACCATGTACTGTCTTACACAGAGTCCACAGACTTTCGCCCCATTTCA
>NZ_JAPZQJ010000586.1:0-11645 GCF_027530405.1 Microcystis sp. LE19-41.2A
TGGTGAGAGAGAGTCTATCTTTCTCTAAAAAAATGGAGAATCACGTTGGGGAACCCTTTGGTATTTTATCCATGACTACAATGCACACCTGGCAAAGGATTAAGCCGCCATCACTACTACCGAATCACCACCTGCGTTTAACCGCTATGGGATAGAGAGGTGCGTAGTTCACCCAAGGAGAATTAATCTCTCGAAGTAAAAGTGAAAGGAATTTCTGAAATGGAATTCAGTCTGTCTATATTTGACTATACTTTTACTAACTATCTCCAATGGTTTACTCAAGGATTACTGAGGATACTGACCCGGACTTTTTCCCCATTTTGCAAAGGTTTACTACTATTAACGACGAAACGCTCCCCCGGTTCGAGTCCAGTGATAATTTCTACTTGACCGTCAAGCGCTTGACCGAGACGAACGGGACGTTTTTCCACTTGCGAGTTAGACTCGGAAAGGACGAAAATGGCCGAGGATTCCCCCTGACCGACAATTGCCGTTTCGGGAACAATCACCTGAGGGGCAGAATTATTATTAAACCGTACCCGGGCCAATAATCCCCCTTTGATTAAACCATCCCCATTGGGTAGAGCAATCTCCACGGGAATCCGCCGGGCCGTGCCTTGGCTCAGGGGAAAAATCCTGGTGATGCGACCGGAAAAATTTCTCTCACCGAAAGCATCAAGGCTGACATTAACCTTTTGTCCTAAATTAATCGTTTTTAAATCCAATTCCGATAATAATACTACCACCTTGACCTGTTGAAAATCGCCAATTTTGAGGACTTCATCGCCGATACTGACTAAATCCCCCGGCTCTTTCAGTTTTTCGATAACTATCCCCGTCGCCGGTGATTTAAGAATAGCGTAGGCCTGACGTTGTTGTTCCTGCGCGATGACCGATTTTTGGGCGGCAATTCTGCCGATAATTGCCGCCACTACCTGCTCCTCGACTTTAATTCTTGAGCGCGCGCTATTAACGGCTTTTAAAGCCACTGCAGCCGCAGTTTGGGCTGTTTCACCCTGTTGCAGGGGAATCGCCCCTTCTAGGGCTAATTTTTGCAGGCGCTCGGCATCATTTTTGTCCTGTTGGTATTGTAGTTGTAGGCGCTCCACTTCAATTTCAGCGTTACTGACTTCAATTCTCGCCCGGGCTAATTCCGCTTCTAGGGACGACAGGGCGGCTTTTTCTTGCCGGACAACGGTGGCGAGGAGACGATCATCAACACGGGCGAGGATTTGCCCTAATTGCACCTCATCTCCCACATCGACGAGGAGATTGAGTAACTGACCCGTGGCTTGCGATCGCAGAGAAACGACTTTTAAAGGTCGGGTAGTTCCCGTGTAATCGAGATTGCGTTCGATGGTTGCCGGTTTAGCCCTGGTGACGTTGACGGTAGTAGTACGGGCTGCCGGTGGCGGTGGTTGGGTTTCGGTCTGGGGAGAACAACTCGCGCTTAAGGATAAGATAACCAGAGCGGAAAGGATAATCGGAGTCGATCCCATGGCGATCATCTTGGTAGAAAGCGGCTTTTGAGTCGATGGTCGCTTATTCCTCGTCCCAAGCTTCTACCGCTACCACTTCGCTGAGAGGGTCTTGCATGGAGAAACCGAAATCGAGCAACTCTTGCTTCCAGTATCCCCACTCATCTCCGTATAAAAGAGCCAGTTTCCAGATACTATCGCTAGGTTTGACTACTTTTGCATCTATCCACTTGCTAACCTTGCGTTGAAACTTCACCATCGGGTGAGCTACAGCTTGTTTGGTCATAAATTCAATTGCTATGAAAACTTCGGATTTTGCGCTTCCCAGCTAAACTAACTCAAGACTAAGACTTTTGCCATTACAAAGGAGCGAGAAGCGCGTTTATTAACTTACTTGTACACCAGATCTCTGGTTTTAGGCAAGTCTTTTTAACCAAAAGTACGGTAATTACTACTATAGATTAGTATAACCGGAGGCCACAATCATGGAGCCGATGCCTCGATCGGTGAAAATTTCCAGTAAAAGGGCGTGGGGAAGACGACCATCGATAATATGAGCAGCTTGAACTCCCTGAGCCAGCGATCGCACACAGCAGCTAACTTTGGGAATCATCCCGCCAGCAACGATGCCTTTTTGAATCAACTCCCGGGCCTGTTGGATATCCAATTTAGCCAATAAAGTGGAAGGATCCTTGTAATTCTCTAAAATTCCGGCTGTATCGGTCATCAAAATCAGTTTAGCTGCCCCTAAAGCCGCCGCTATTTCTCCGGCTACCGTATCGGCATTGATATTATGAGCTTGGCCGGTTTCATCGGCGGCCACACTGGAAATCACGGGAATATAGCCACTATTGACCAAGGATTCGACGACGCTAGTATCGACACTGCTGACTTCTCCAACAAAACCAATGCCCTCTTTACCCACGGGACGAGCAGTGATCAGATTGCCATCCTTACCGCATAATCCTACCGCTTTACCGCCGGCTTGATTGATCAGGGCAACAATTTCTTTATTGACGCGTCCCACCAGCACCATTTCTACCACATCCATGGTGTCGGCATCGGTGACGCGTAAACCGTCTTTAAATTGGGGTTCAATACCTAATTTATCCAGCCAACTATTGATTTCTGGACCGCCGCCGTGGACAATAACGGGACGAACCCCCACACAGGAGAGAAAAACGATATCTCGCATGACCGTGTCTTTGATATCGCTGTTATTCATGGCCGCACCACCGTATTTAACCACTACAGTGCGACCGCGAAATTCTTGTATATAGGGTAAGGCCTCGCTGAGGATTTTCACCCGTTGGGCATCGTTTTCGTGGGTATTATTGTTCATGCTTTTTTTACTTGTCTGATTCAGTGATCAGTTTAGCGGTTTCAGGTTTGACAAAAACTGTTCACCCTGAACGGATTTCTAGAAAGTCCTAGAATTGCCGAATTTTTCGACGCAACGGACAAAAATCTCGACTCCCATCCCTAACACCGATTCATCAAAATCAAAGCGGGGATGATGGTGGGGATAGGCTAATCCTAATTCGGGATTGGCGGATCCCAAGAAGAAATAACAGCCCGGTACTTCCTGTAAAAAGAAGGACATATCTTCCCCTCCCATGGTTTGACATTCGGGAACGATTCCGGCTGGGGTTTCCACCACTTGTGCGGCGATTGAGCGCACTAATTCCGCCATCTGATCATGATTGATTACCGGGGGATACAATTGCCAGTAATCGAATTGATAACTAGCCCCCTGACTTTGACAGATGCCTGCGATAATTTCTTCCATCCGTTGTCGGAAATAGCCCCCTAACTGGGGATTGAAATAGCGCACTGTCCCACTGAGATTAGCACTATCGGCGATCACGTTTCTAGCGGTTCCCGCCGCTAATTTACCCACAGTCACCACGGCGGCATCGAGGGGGTTAAGGTTGCGGGCGACGATAGTTTGCAGGGCGTTGACGATTTGGGCCGCCACCAGTAGTGAATCGACGGTTTGATGGGGAATTGCCCCGTGGCCGCCCCGGCCTTGAATCTGGAGATCGAAACATTCCACCGCCGCCATTAAGGCCCCATTTTTCACGCCTACTGTCCCTAAAGGCAGATTATTCCAGAGGTGTAGCCCGATAATTCCCTCCACGTCGGGATTTTTCAGCACTCCCGCTTCGATCATCGGTTTTGCACCCCCCGGCCCCTCTTCGGCGGGTTGGAAAATAATTTTTACGATCCCCTTGACATCGTGACGGTTTTGTGCTAGGTAAACTGCTGTGCCGAGGGCGATCGCTGTGTGACCATCGTGACCACAGGCGTGCATTTGGCCCGGATGTTGGGAACGATAGGGGACTTGGTTTTCTTCGGCGATCGGTAGTGCATCCATATCGGCCCGCAGGGCTAAAACTGGCCCCGGTTGACTGCCTTCGATGGTGGCGACAATTCCGGTGCCGGCGATGCCGGTTTGATGCTCAATTCCGTATTTAGTCAGGGTTTGACTGATTAAGGAGGCGGTGAGATGTTCTTGAAAGCCTAGTTCTGGTTTTTGGTGTATTTGTCGGCGCCAGTGGACTAATTGCGGCTGCAGGCAACGAATGGCAAGGCGAATTTGAGGGCAATTTAAGCTATTAGGAACGGGAAAGGAGGAAATCATCGGGTTCGGACGGCTAGATTTTTTGAGCACCGATTTCTAGTTTAACGTCGGTCGTCGGTCGTCGGTCGTCGGTCGTCGGTCGTCAGGAGATAGGGTGATAGGGTTTTGGGGTGATAGGGTTTTGGGGTGATAGGGTGATGAGACAGCTTCCCCACTTCCCCACCCCCCCACTTCCCCGCTCCCCACTTCCCCACACCCCCACTTCCCCGCTCCCCACTTCCCCACCCCCCCACACCCCACACCCCACTCCCTTCTTTACAAAACTTCATCGTAATTGGAGGGCTGGAAAGGGCAATCCTTGGGCAATAGGGGAAGGGAAAGCGGGGAAATATTAAAAAAAACTTAAAATTTTTATCTTGCTGCCCTTTATACCCTTAAAGCCTTGCTGTCTCTGATTTCCCGACGGTGAGAGGCTTTGAGCCATGGTCAGGAATTGATGACCAACTCGATCGAGTTATTGTTAAGTGACTGTTACAAAAAGACAGCAAAAAACTTAATAATATGTAACAAACAAAGTTTCGACAGCAGTGTATAAATTTAACTTGAGGGGCCAAGATAACAGACAAAAGTTAAGCTGGATACTTGTTTAACCTCCTTAGGTGATTTATGAGAGAGCCGTGAAGTTTTTTCAGGTTTCTTAAAGTAAATCGCAACAATCACGGTCAAGGCTCGTCCAGACTCACCGTGAAATCCCTTAAGAGGGAAAATTTTAATTGCAAGCAAATCCCATTTAAATTTAGGAGATTGTCACAATGTTTGACGCATTCACCCGGGTAGTATCCCAAGCTGATGCTCGCGGCGAATATTTAAGCTCTTCCCAACTAGACGCTCTGAGCGCCATGGTTGCCGACAGCAACAAACGGATGGACTCTGTTAACCGGATCACCAGTAACGCTTCCACCATCGTTGCCAACGCCGCTCGTAGCCTGTTCGCTGAACAGCCCCAACTGATCACCCCCGGTGGTAATGCCTACACCAGCCGTCGTATGGCCGCTTGCTTACGCGACATGGAAATCATCTTGCGCTATGTTACCTACGCTACCTTCTCTGGCGACGGCAGTGTTCTCGATGATCGTTGCTTAAATGGTCTGCGCGAAACCTATGTAGCTTTGGGAGTACCAGGAGCTTCCGTAGCTGCTGGCGTAAGCAAAATGAAAGAAGCTGCTTTATCCATTGCTAACGATCGCAACGGTATCACCCCCGGCGATTGCAGTGCTTTAATGTCTGAAATTGCCAGCTACTTCGACCGCGCCGCCGCTGCTGTCGCCTAGTCCCTGGGGCTAGTCTCAATTAAACCGTAGGAAACTTATTGCAAGATTATTGGGAGATACCAAACAATGAAAACCCCCCTTACCGAAGCCGTAGCAGCCGCTGATTCTCAAGGTCGTTTCTTAAGCAGCACCGAAATCCAAACTGCTTTCGGTCGTTTTCGTCAAGCTTCTGCTGGCCTCAGCGCCGCTAAAGTGTTGACCGAAAGAGCCAGTTCTTTGATCTCTGGTGCTGCTCAAGCCGTGTACAACAAGTACCCCTACACCACCCAAATGCAAGGGGCTAACTTTGCGGCGGATCAACGCGGTAAAGAAAAATGCGCTCGTGACATCGGTTACTACCTCCGCATGGTGACCTACTGCTTAGTTGCTGGTGGAACCGGTCCGATGGACGAGTACCTTATCGCTGGTATCGACGAAATCAACCGCACCTTCGACCTGTCTCCTAGCTGGTACATCGAAGCCCTCAAATACATCAAAGCCAACCATGGTTTAAGTGGCGACCCCGCAGTAGAAGCCAACTCCTATATCGACTACGCGATCAACGCTCTCAGCTAGTCCAATCGAAAAAACTGCTGGTCTGGAAAGACAGGAGGTTGTTAGCAAAAGGGTTAGCAATCACCTGTTCTTCCAGACCTTGTTATATCCATCGTCAAGGCGGCCAAGTAATCGAACTGATCCTCCCCTAGTTTTGAGGGGTCAGAAAACGATCATTTTTTTGTAGGAGAACTTTAGTGGCAATTACTACCTCAGCTTCCCGTTTAGGGACAACCGCTTTTAGCGAGGTTGCTCCCGTGGAATTACGTCCCGATTGGTCCCGTGACGACGCACAGGCGGTTATTCGCGCCGTCTATCGTCAGGTGCTAGGCAATGACTATATCATGCGTTCCGAGCGCCTTACCAGTGCCGAATCCTTACTCTGCAACGGTTCGATCACCGTGCGGGAATTCGTCCGCGCCGTGGCCAAATCGGAACTGTATAAGAACAAATTCTTCTACGGTAACTTCCAAACCCGCGTCATCGAACTTAATATCAAACATCTTTTAGGTCGCGCTCCCTACGATGAGTCGGAAGTGGTCTATCACCTCGATCTCTATGAAAACAAAGGATTCGAGGCCGATATCGACTCCTACATCGATTCCGCCGAATATACCGAAAACTTCGGCGATAGCATCGTTCCCTACTATCGCGGTTTCGCCAGCCAACCCGGTCAAAAAACCGTGGGATTTACCCGGATGTTCCAACTCTATCGCGGTTATGCCAACAGCGATCGCTCTCAGATTGCCGGCAAAACCTCCCGTTTAGCGGTGGAATTAGCCCAAAACGGCGCTTCGGCAGTGGTCGGTCCCTCTGGTGGCAGCGATGGTTGGGCCTATCGTCCCTCTGCTCAACGCAACACCCCCAGTAAAGCTCTTGGTGGTAGTGTGGCCTATGGTGATGTGGGTAAGCTCTATCGCGTGGAAATTGCCGCCATCAGCAAACCGGGTTATCCCCGTGTCCGTCGCAGTAGCAAAGCGATTATCGTCCCCTTTGAACAGTTAAATAACACCCTGCAACAGATCAACCGTCTCGGTGGCAAAGTTGCCAGCATCACCCCCGCTAGTTTGAATTAATTTTCTAGCTTAAGATAACTAAAAGTCTCCCGGGCAGCCGTCAGGTTCACCGGGAGACTTTTTTCTAGGGAACTGGCAGAAATTGACCCTCAGCAGATCGAGCAAACCTGTAGAATGAAAATAGTTCTATCGTTTTAATGCCTGTGACTGTCACTTCGATCGCTTTTGACTCTATCGATACTGCCTTAGCGGAAATCAAAGCTGGACGGGCTATTGTAGTAGTTGATGATGAGAATCGCGAAAATGAAGGAGATCTAATCTGTGCGGCCCAATTTGCCACCCCCGATCTGATTAACTTCATGGCAGTGCAAGCTCGCGGTTTAATCTGTCTGGCAATGACGGGAGAGCGTCTTGATGCTCTCGAATTACCCTTGATGGTGACAAAAAACACCGATAGCAATCAAACCGCTTTTACCGTTAGCATCGATGCCGCTCCCCATTTAGGGGTTAAAACTGGCATTTCGGCAGAAGATCGGGCGAAAACCGTGCAAGTTGCCATTAATCCGGTTACTCGTCCCGACGATCTCACCCGTCCCGGTCATGTCTTCCCGATTCGTGCTAAAGCCGGTGGGGTCTTAAAACGCGCCGGTCATACGGAGGCAGCCGTGGATCTAGCTCGGTTAGCCGGGTTGTATCCGGCGGGAGTTATCTGTGAGATCCAAAATCCCGATGGTTCCATGGCCCGTTTACCGCAACTATTTGAATACGCTCGTCAACATAATCTCAGGTTAATTAGCATTGCCGATCTGATCGGTTATCGCTTAAAACACGATCGCTTTGTCCATCGGGAAACGGTCTGTAATTTTCCCAGTCAATTCGGTACTTTTCAGCTTTATGCCTACCGAAATTTATTAGATCAAACCGAACACATCGCTATTGTGAAAGGCGATCCCGCTCTCTTTGGCGATCGCCCTGTAATGGTACGAATGCACTCGGAATGTCTGACCGGGGATGCTTTGGGATCCTTGCGTTGCGATTGTCGGCAACAGTTACAAGCTGCCCTAAAAATGATTGAAAACAACGGTTTAGGGGTGGTGGTTTACCTGCGACAGGAAGGACGGGGAATTGGCTTAATTAATAAGCTAAAAGCCTATTCTTTACAGGATATGGGACTAGATACGGTGGAAGCCAACGAAAGGTTAGGATTTCCCGCCGATTTGCGCGATTACGGCATGGGAGCGCAAATGCTCAACGATTTGGGGGTGAGAAATATTCGTTTAATTACCAATAATCCCCGTAAAATTGCCGGATTAAAAGGCTATGGTTTGGAAATAGTCGAGCGAGTACCTTTGCTGATCGAGGCTAATGATTATAATTCCAATTATCTGGCCACAAAAGCGGAAAAGTTAGGACATCTATTCCTACAAACCTATCTAGTCACCATCGCTCTCAGTTGGGGGGAAAATCCGCCGTCAATTTCGCAAAGATATCATCAATTAGAGAAATTACGGCAGTTAAGTCGCGCTAATCAATTATCTCTCCAAGAAGAAACCCGACCGGTAGCCAATGCTCTTTTTGATCGCGCCCCTTTGATCGTACATTTAGGTTTAGATATTCGTCAGGGTGTCAGCAGTAATTGGTATAAAAATCCTTCCCATCCTTATCTTCTGGTTATTGACAAGATATTAAATGACATTAAAGATTGGTCGGAAATTGAACGCTTAGAATTTTTAATTTCCGACGGAGACGATTCGATGACGGGATTACAAATGAAACTCGATCGTCAAAAAATGTCCGATGAAGATTTCTCACAATTACCACAATTAGCTACCCAAATTATCTACAGTTTTACTCGTGATTCAGCCAAAAGTTAGTTTTTTATGACCGTACTTTTGCCTCTTGCCTCTTGCCTTATCTCAACAAGCAATTTAAATATTTAACAGCGTAACAGTTATAATTAAACAAAGCTAGTATAACGGGGAAAAACTATGACAACTCTCGACATTTTACCGGAAGTTACCTGTCCCCCCACCGATTTATGGAGTGATGAACCACCTTTGGAAAGTGATCTACATCTGCAACAAATTACAATTCTGATCGGTTGTTTGGAAAGGTTATGGCAAGAAAGAAGTAATTACTATGCTTCGGGCAATCTTACCATCTACTATAACGAAGAACAACTAAAAAAACGTGATTTTTGTGGTCCTGATTTTTTTGTAGTCTTAGATACGGAAAAACATCCGCGTAAAAGTTGGGTAGTCTGGGGAGAAGGGGGTAAATATCCCAATGTGATCGTGGAAATTCTCTCCCCATCCACTGCTAATATCGATCGCAATAAAAAGAAAAATCTCTATCAAAATACCTTTCGGACTCCTAACTATTTCTGGTTTGATCCTGAAAGTTTAGAACTGCAAGGATTTAGATTAATTGCGGGACAATATCAGGCTATTGCTGCTAATGAAAACGGCTATTTATGGAGTGAACAATTAGAACTCTATTTAGGCATATTTGACCGTAAACTGCGTTATTTTACCACCGATGGTCAATTGGTTCCCACTCCCCAAGAAGCTGAATTAGAGCAAAGACAAGCAAAGGAACAGATTCTTTTAGAAAGGGAACAGATTCTTTTAGAAAGGGAACAGGAACGACAAGCGAAGGAACAGGCTATCCTCGAAAAAGAACAAGCTATCTTGGACAGGGAAAGATTAGCCCAAAAATTACGAGAATTGGGTATTGATCCCGAAACTATCTAATTGATCAATATCTCTAAGTAGTTAGGTGTTAAAAATTGTCAGTTTCCCCCCTTATTAAGGGGGGATCAAGGGGGGATCAAAGACAAAATTTATCTTCTATTTAATTAGAACCAGTTACTTAGGCTAGGTAATTCCTATCCTAGAAATGTTGGTAATTTAACCTTATTTTTCCTGTCTTTCTAAGGCTAATTGTACTAACTTATCGACCAATTTATCAAACTCTAAACCGGTGGCTTTCCAGAGTTGGGGATACATACTAAAATTAGTAAACCCCGGCAGAGTATTAATTTCATTGATCAACACTTCCCCAGTCTTTTCCACATAGAAAAAATCCACCCGCGACAATCCCGCAGCATCCACAGCTTTAAATGCTTCTACAGCCATTTCTCGCACTTGATCAGCAATTTTATCTGGAATATTAGCGGGAATCACCATACTCGATCGCCCGTCAGTATATTTAGTTTCATAGTCATAAAAATCACTATCAAAAGTAATTTCTCCCACCAAAGAAGCTTGGGGATTATCATTACCTAAAACCGCACATTCGATCTCCCTTGCGGTTACTCCTGCTTCAACAATAATCCGTCGATCATAACTAGCAGCACTATCTAAAGCAGCCTCTAATTCTTGCCGGTTGCGCGCTTTACTAATACCCACCGAAGAACCTAAATTAGCCGGTTTAATAAAACAAGGATAACCTATTTCCTCGGCGATTTGATCGCACAATTGCGGAAAAACACAGGCATTTGACCACACTTGCGAGCGGGTTATAGCCTTATACTTAACTTGGGGTAATCCAGCGGCTGCAAAAGCAGTTTTCATGGCAATTTTATCCATGCCTAGGCATGAACCCAGTACCCCACTACCCACAAAAGCAACCCGCATGAGAGTGAGTAATCCTTGTAAAGTGCCGTCTTCTCCATTCGGTCCGTGGAGAATTGGAAACCAAACCTCCATTTCCCTCACTTCCGGGGGAAATTGCCAGATATTGACTTTTATATTACTCTCAATAGCTAGGGGTTGCCCAGAGGTTAAAATTTGTCTAGCAGTTGCTGCCGAATGCCAACAGCCATTTTTATCGATATAGAAGGGGATAACTGCGTATTTGTCAAGATTTTCGGGATAATTAAAAGCTTGCAGGATCGATCGAGCCGAATTGATAGATACCTCGTGTTCTCCCGATCGACCACCAAACAACAATCCTACCTTGATCTTATCCATGTTATCCTCTCTAGACCCAGCTAGATCCTAAATTAGAGTTCAACTATCATATATACTATGGGCGGAGTTGACAATAGTTGCCAATGATTTAGATGCGGCTGTTCCTCGTGAGATAGGAGTTTTGGCAAAACCTCAAGATAAATTAATTATCGCTCATGATGAGATATGGTCGTTCTTTCCCTCAAAAAATGGATAATCACTTTGGAGCTATTCACCCCCCGAAATTGAATGATTATTTAGCTAATTTTTCCAGTTTTTTCTTAGTTTTCTGAAGTTTTAAGGCTAAATTACCCTGATGTTCGGGATAGTAAACGTGCAAGAATTCGATAAAATCCTCGATGGTACAAGGTTGATGAAATCCCCCTAAGTTACCGTGGAATTCTTGGTGAATTTCTTCTTTAATAGTCACCAAATTCAGATCTAATGTCGCTAGATGGGGATATTTCTGGGCAGAGTAAAGATGATGGACAGCGAGATTAAATTTATTATTTCTATCCGGTTTTTGCCCTGTCACCTGACAAGTGTTTTTATCTCTAGTTTTAGCTCGTTTTTTAGCCTTTTCAATCTCGATTTTTTGTTTGGTATCGCTGAGAGGGGGACAAGCGAGCTAGAAGGTAGATAGGGCAAGCGATATCGCTCTTTGTCCTTTGATGTAATCCTTCAACCGATAGCGGCTAATTTGCATTAACTCTTCTATATTTTTTGGGAACATTTGATGTAGCTGGAGC
>NZ_JAPZQJ010000445.1:0-1088 GCF_027530405.1 Microcystis sp. LE19-41.2A
GATTAAGCAATTACGAGATAAGTTATTAAATCATGTTAGATAAGCCTATGACTAGATTTATTCATGACCAGTTTGCCAAAGATTATCTCGAAGAATTATTATCTTCTCTGGGAGAGGTAAAATCGGCACGGGTTGTACGAGGAGAAGTACGAGAAATCGATGTCTGGTTTTCACCCCAGATTCTCGATAATAATCCTAGAGAACTGCTGGGATTACTGGGAAAAATGGCGATTAATCCCTGTTTATTTGAACCCTTTCGTAATCCTGTCACCGCTACAGAAATTAGAACTTGTCTGTTAAAACTATTGGAAGTGGAAGGGGAAATTAATCGTCAAGCAAATCGTCAGAAAACGAATCTTAACGATGGGGAAATCCCCCGTCTCTGGATTTTGACTCCCAGTGCTTCCTCGCAACTGTTAGGAGGATTCGGAGCTAAATTAGATGAGGAGAATTGGGGGGAAGGTATCTATTTTTTGGCTCCCTCTTTACGCACCGCAATCACCGTTATCCATCAATTACCCCCAACAGAAGCAACTCTCTGGTTAAGAATTTTAGGCCGGGGAAAAGTACAAGCAAGGGCGATCGATGAGTTAGAATCGTTACCAGAGGACCATCCTTTTCGGGTAAATGCTCTAGAATTATTATTAAACTTGAGAACTTCTTTAACTAACGATCAAGAGCTTGAACAGGAGGACAGAGAGTTAATTATGAGATTATCACCTTTATACACTTCCCGTCTTCAGGAAGAACTGGATGCTGGCCGTCAACAAGGTCTTCAACAAGGTCTTCAACAGGGTCTTCAACAAGGTCTTCAACAAGGTCTTCAACAGGGTCTTCAACAGGGTCTTCAGCAAGGAGAACGTCTGGTGGTAGAAAATTTATTGAAAGCTCGTTTTGGTAGTTTAGACCCAGATTTGTCCCTAATCATCGAGCGCATTTTATTATTACCAGTGGAGGAGTTTACCCCTTTAATAATTAATTTATCTCGCACAGAATTAATTGCCCACTTTTCTAATTAAAAGCATAACTCAATCCTTTGATGATACTGGATTTTAAAATTGGCTGATTAACCAGAGCAGTCAATTTTC
>NZ_JAPZQJ010000565.1:0-1975 GCF_027530405.1 Microcystis sp. LE19-41.2A
TGGGGAAGTGGGGTGTGGGGTGTGGGGTGTGGGGTGTGGGGAAGTGGGGAGATGGGGAAGTGGGGTGTGGGGTGTGGGGTGTGGGGTGTGGGGAGAAAAAAGCTGTCTCCTGTCTCCTGTCTCCTGTCTCCTGCCTCCTGATTAGGTGCAAGGGAGAGAACGCAGGTACTCACTGAGGTGGGAACGTAAACCGATGCCATGGAAAAGCGGGCCACGACTGCCTAATTCGACGATACTGACGGCGGCCACGGGCATTTCAAATCGATCGCGATAACGGCCCACATCGATACCCATCAGACTACAGAGCATGATCCGGATGGTGGCCTTGTGGGAAACAATCAGGATATTGCCATCACTGTGGGTGTGTTCAATTTCCTCCAAAACGGCCGCGGAACGACGGGCGATATCGATACCCCTTTCCCCGTTGGGGGGAGCATTCCAAGCAGGATCCGTCAACCAGCGCACATAGAGATCATGATATTGACGATCGATATCGTTGGGGTGCATTCCTTCCCAAAGACCATAACCGATCTCTTGTAATCCCTGCCGGATTTCTAATTTCAGTCCCACCGCTTCACAGAGAGGTTTAGCGGTTTGAATAGCTCTTTGGAGGGGACTGACATAGGCCGCGCGCCAAGGTAAAGAACGATAGACATCGGCGAATTCCTCGGCCATTTCGATGCCTTCGGCAGTCAAACCGGGATCATTTTCTGGAGTACCACAGTATCCTCCCGTTTTGCTATAGGCCGTTTGTCCGTGTCGTAGAAAATATAACATCAAGCACATAGTTTTTCAGGAGACCAAATTCGGGGCTTCCCTGGTTGCTGTTGACTGGTTAGGTTCCCGCTCGCGAGCGCAGGTCATTGCGGAGGTGAGAGCGATCGCCTATAACTTGAAAGAGGGGACCGTGTTCGGCTAATTCGACGATCGTCACCGAGGCCACGGGCATGGCAATTCGATCGCGATAACGGCCGATATCAATGCCTAAAAGAGAACATAACATGATTCGGATCGTTGCTTTATGGGAAACGATCAAAATATGGCCATCATCGTGATTATGGTCGATTTCCTCTAATACTTCCGAACTGCGGCGAGCGATATCGATGCCTTTTTCGCCCCCTGTGGGAGAATTCCAGCCCGGATCTGCTAACCAGCGCACATAATCATCATGAAACTCCCGATTAACCTCGGCTGCGGTTTTTCCCTCCCATTGGCCGTAGGCAATCTCTTTTAATCCTTCCCGTTTGTGGATGGGAATACCTAAGAGATCGCTTAAAGGGGTGGCCGTGGCCATGGTGCGCTTGAGGGGACTAGAATAGATCCCTGTCCAAGGCACATCTCGATAGACAAGAGCGAAATCCTTGGCCATTTCATCGCCGGCCGGGGTTAGTTGCAAGTCTAATCGACCGCAAAAACTACCCGCTTGACTGGCTGTGGTTTCGCCATGACGCAAAAAGTAAAGTTTTAGACTCATTTTTTGGGTGCATCTCAATATTTGTGACTCTCTCCCACTTATAGTGATACTAAATCCTGTTTAAAAAGTACAGGAGACCAGGGAGCGGAGGGTGGGGAGCAGGGAGAAACAATCCATAACTTGGCAGTTAATCACACTATTAAAAACGGATTTGGTATGATAAAAGGTAAAAAAGGTTATCCTAAATTCCCAAAAAATAATCGGCTCTCTTATTCTTTGTGTGATAAGTTTAACTTATATAGTAGTGATCGATCTTTGTGTCTCTGTGGTTCGTTCCACTCACTCGCCCGCAAGACTGTATCTTAGAATACATTGAGGCAGGGTGTGGGGTGTGGGGTGTGGGGTGTGGGGTGTGGGGAAGTGGGGAGATGGGGAGACCACTTCGTGCGCGTTGCGGGGGGAGAATAAATAAAAGCCATCTCCTAAGTAGGTAGGCGTTAAAAATTATCAGACACCACCCTTATCAAGGGGGGACTAAGGGTAGGGTTGATTCATGAATCA
>NZ_JAPZQJ010000599.1:0-1874 GCF_027530405.1 Microcystis sp. LE19-41.2A
CCGTTTAATCTGTTGCTCTGAATAATAAACTAAGGTCTTTTGACTACACCATAAATCAAATTCTCCTGCTTTAAAGCCATCGGTAAATCTGATTTTACGTCGGTCATCAGATAGTTTGTAGCCCGTTAGTTTGTATTCAACGGAACGGCTAGGCTTTTTGAACCGAGGAAAACCTTTTTTTCCTGGTATCTTAGCATGACAATTCTGGTAAAACCGATTAATTGATTGCCAGGCTCTATCAGCAGCCGATTGACGAGCTTGAGAGTTTAATTTATTAACCCAAAGAGTCTCTTTATTATTAGCTAGTACCGCGCAAAGTTTTTGGAGATCATTGCGGGTTGTCCCTTGATTTGACCTCCAATAACGAACACAAGAGTTACGCACAAACTGAGAAGTTTTGATCGCTTCATCAAGCTTCTGAGATTGCTCTGGTGTTCCGTTTTTTAGCTTTGCTTCTACGACTAGCATTTAACAATCCTCGACCATTGGCTAAATTAAGTATAACACAGTTTACCCATAGATGGTAGTATTAAATCGATGCTCTGCGGTTTATTTTCTGGTCGGATTTCATCCCCCGCAAAGGTTGATGTCTTGTCGAAAAATTTAGCGGGGGCATTCATCCGACATTTTAGGTAAATAGGTGGAAACGGGAATTAGCTAGGAAAACCCTTAGGCCAGAGAAGCGGTAATCCAAAATAAACCATCGACTAAAATTGTACTCAATACGGCTCCGCTAAATGCCCACCAATGGCATACCCGTTTTTGCAAAGGATAGATACCGATCGCTAGGAGCAGGTTGAGCAGTACGATCGCCCAACTGATGCCCCAGGGGGTCTGAATTTGGGACAAAGCGTTATGAAATATCGGCGATACTAGGTTGGCATCTAGTTCCACGGTCATTAATTGTCGCCAGTAGGGAATTAGTCCCGTTAGATAGAAATATAAGTCGGTGATGGCGGTTCCTAACAAAGAACCCAGATAGAAAAGATTGCCCACTTTGCCGCGACCTTTGCATAATCCCCAGAGAACAAAGGGCAGCCCGATCGCTTCCATGGGAATATGGATCAAGGGTTCCCAACGCCACCAACCCCAGTACAGAGAACCGGCTAACCAACTCCAACTAAAGCCCAAAAGTAAATCTCCCCAAAGACTGATTTTTGCTTGTTTGAGCAGCCAAATCCCTAACCCCACCCAGAAAACGGTTAAACCTAGGCTAATTTCGGGATAGTAGCGCACTAGGGGCGCTTGCAGGAACACGGGGACTGATACCAGAAATGCTGCTGTCCAAAAGACGGATTGACATTTTTCCCAGTTAGGGACTAGGGGTTTCAGGCGATCGGGATTGCTGGGGACTAGGGTAGAGTTGAGCAAAGGATTTCAGAATTGTTACAAAACTTTACTTATATTAAGATACATCATTCTCTCTCTACTATATCCCCCCTAGGGGGATTTGGGGAAATTAAAAAATTGTTTTTGGCAATGCCCTAACGCTCTTCTGGGACTTTCGGAAATCCCTAACCGAATCTAGGCTCTCAAACCCTTGCTTGACAAGGGAACGCTAACTTTTTTTCTAATAAAAACTCAAATTTCGGGTTTCTGTTAGTTAGCGATAGCTTGAAGGCTTACCCCATAAGAGAGCTAGAGTTTAGAGACTGTAAGACCTTTGCCAGACTCCCTCCAAGAGCGCTAAGTAGTCGTGCAAAATTAATTTCCTAGTCGAGACTCCGAGACTCCGAGACTCCGAGACTCCGAGACTCCGAGACTCCGAGACAGCTATCAGGGATCGGATTTGAGTTTTCAGTTCACTGTTTACTCACATCAGCAAAAGGCTGACGGCTGAGAGCTTAGATGTGTAATTAATTTTGCTTAGGTAC
>NZ_JAPZQJ010000303.1:0-1054 GCF_027530405.1 Microcystis sp. LE19-41.2A
CAAGCTAGAGGTTTAAAGACTGAGCGGGTTCCAATTATTTTTATTAATAAATATTTTACACAATTCATACCAGGTAAGCAAGAGAGCTACGCCACTACTACCGAATCATTACCCTGAAACCCTTGGTTGACAAGTGATCGCTAACTTTTTTTCTAATAAAAACTCAAATTTCGGGTTTCTGTTAGTTAGCGATAGCTTGAAGGCTTACCCCATAAGAGAGCTAGAGTTTAGAGACTGTAAGACTTTTGCCAGACTCCCTCCAAGAGCGCTAAGCACAATTAATTACACATCTAAGCCACTACTCCGTCAGACTTCTGCTGTGATCAGTAAACAGTGAACTGAAAACTCAAATCCGATCCCTAATAACTGTATCCCGTCTCCCGTCTCGGAGTCTCCTGTCTCGGAGTCTCCTGTCTCGACTAGGAAATTAATTTTGCACGACTACTTAGCAACGATAGATATACCTGGACTTCCCCCGTATAAACATACTAGCTATGGCTAAAAGTCTTACAGAGCCTGAGTTCAAGCAATACAATACTAATGAACTACTGGACACAAAATCCTGAAGTTCTTACGCAGATAGGGTTTGAGGCAAAAATTTTCAAATTTGACCTTTGGACCATTATAGCTTGTTTCGGGGCAGAAAATCAGCAAAAACATGGCTACAGAGGGAATCCCTTACTCTAGAGATTAATGACACTATCTGTTAAAATCAGGTTAGCGATCACTATACAGCCAACTCTACGGAATTGCTCTACTCCAGATACAGTCAACGGTACAGCCATTTTCAAGTGAAAAATGTACCCAGTAGTCTCTTTTCAATTTTTTCTTAGAAGCGACCTGCAGTAAGGGTTTTGTTAATTTTTTAGTATTTATGTATGGGGGAAGTCCAGATATACATTTCAGTTGTCGAACTACTTAGGGCTTGCTGAATAATGGTAAAACCCTTTTAAAATAAGGCTTTTGACCTGTTAAAGTCCGATGTTCATGCTGCGAAAATAGGATTGGGACTTTCAAAAACCTTGCATTATCCTTCTTGTGGTACATCGCTTGG
>NZ_JAPZQJ010000049.1:0-6073 GCF_027530405.1 Microcystis sp. LE19-41.2A
GGTTATGGAGAGCAGCGTTTTGTCACATTCGGTTTGTTGCAAGGGCGAGTGATTGCCGTTGTCCATACAGAACGTGAGGATTGCACCCGTATTATTTCTGCAAGAAAAGCGACGAAATATGAACAACGAACCTACTTCGAGCAACTCTCAAACTGATTGGCAACGATTGGATGCGATGAGCGATGAAGATATTGATTTATCAGATTGTCCAGAGATTACGCCAGAAATGTTTGCTAAGGCGGTAGTGCGGCGGGGTTTACCTGCTACAAAAGCCAAGGCTCAAGTTACACTCCCCATTGATAGCGATGTATTAGAGTGGTTTAAGTCTCAAGGGCGTGGCTATCAAACACAGATCAATCAATTGCTACGAGCGTATATGGAGGCACATCAATAACAGGCAGATTCATATTTTTGTATTTGAAAACAAGGATTGCAGCGGCATAACAAGGGATTTACCATACCTTATTAGACTGAAAACCGCTATAACAAATCACCGCACCCGAAATAATAGTGAAATTTTGTGACAAAGTGCAGTCAGATCTAAGAATCTTTGCTAGAAGTCTAGAAAGCTTCTGTGATCAGTCTCCTTAAAAGAGATTGTTGGCAGTACCCTAGTAGATATCCGAACAAACGGTTAAGGGTTTTAATCATCAAGGTCGGGGATTATGAAAATCTATCAAATTTTATTCCAATCCCGACTTCTAATTCTTCCAGTTTGGTAATAAGTTGAAACTAGCTCAATATAATCTTTAAAATCATCATTTTCAACCACAATACGATTCACTGATTGCCAGTCAATTTCTGCCCTAGATTTTGCTGGTAAAAATATCTCACTTTCAGAAGGGTTTTCCGTATCTAGAATAATGACTCCAATTCCATGAAGTGCAGACAACATACGCAGTGCGATCGCCGATCTTGTAGGGTGCGTTCCCTAATGCAACTTCTACCGCTCCACCGATCGATTTTTGGGGAACGCACCATGCCCATGGATTGAAACTGTGAGTTTAGGTGCGATGCCGCTCTGGTCGGACCAGTTGAGGAATGTTAGCGAAGATTCCCAATGTTTGGTTAAAATAGAGGGGCAAAAGTCGCCACAGGGTCGCTTCAATGACAGTTCGACAACCCCGCTACAGTAAAGAAGAATTTGCTCGACGTGGTAATGAGATTTATCAATCTCAGGTACGTCCCCAAGTCGAGGAGGGTAATCAGGGGAAAATTGTGGCAATTGACATTGAAACAGGGGCTTTTGAAGTAGCGGATGATTTGGTAAGCGCAGCGAAGCAACTTTCTGCACGAGTGCCTGATACTCAGACATGGTTTGTTCGCATTGGGCATTCAGCCGTCGATCACTTTGGCGCACGGAGCCTGAGAACAAAGCCATGATGCAAGGTCGTGTAAATCAAGGCTGTGAGGCGACGTTAGCGATCGCAGTCAGAAACAATGAAACAACGCAGATAGTAGATGCTGTAATTGATACAGGATTTTCGGGTTTTCTCACCTTGCCGTCTGACATAATTGCTAGGTTAGGGTTTATTTGGGAGGGTCGAGATCTTGCGACGTTAGGCGATGGGACTTTCTGCACGTTTGAAGTTTACATCGGGCTTGTGATCTGGGACGGGCAATATCGTGAGATTTACATCAACGAATCAGAGACGGTTCCGTTGATTGGGATGCAGCTATTACGAGGATACGATTTGCGAATTCAGGCAATTGAGGGTGGTTTAGTTACGATCGAAGCGTTGAAGTAGAGTGCGATGCTGAAGGCACTGGGTAACAGTACGCCATCGCTGTAGCAACGTGAAAGCTAGAATATATTAAGCCCTATACGTTAGATGTTGTCTATGATACGGTGATTTGGTTCTGGGTTGGTTCCCATGCAGAGTACGATATGCTGCTGGAGCAATTGTAGTGCGATGCCGAAGGCACTGCGTAGTGCGATCTTGTAGGGTGCGTCCCCTAATCTGGCTCCCACTGCTCCACCGATCGATTTTTGGGAACGCACCATGCCCACTCAAAATCGGTAAAACCCTACACCCTACACCCCACACCCTGCCCCCACGAAAAACTTTTTGCCGCAAACCCTAATCAATTAACGCTCATTCTTAATTCTCCTGGCTACTGGCTCCTTACTCCTCACCTAAAGGAAGATTTTTGATTTTTGCAAGAGGTCTCTTGTTTGAGTATGGGACTGACTTCTTTGCTTCAGGATCAAATCCCGTCAGTACCGCTCGCTCAATCCTTGACGGGGTGAGCTTTTCCAACTCTTTGACCCCATCTTGCTCCCAAAAATGAGCGAAGGATGAGTCCCATTAGAGGAAACTTTGCCCTTGTCAGTGCGTCTTTAGCCTCTAAGCAAACAAGTGTCACGCTTGCGATAGAATAGATCGGACTTAGCCTAAATGGGGTCAGGGAAAGAATGTGCGGAATTGTTGGCTATATCGGAACCCAAACAGCGATCGATATTCTCCTAGCTGGTTTGGAACGTTTAGAATATCGGGGTTATGATTCGGCAGGAATTGCCACAATTCTCGAAGGTGAATTACATCGAGTCCGCGCCCAGGGAAAACTCTACAATCTGCGGGAAAAATTAGAACAGGAAGTTAATCCCTCCCAAATTGGCATCGGTCACACCCGTTGGGCAACCCACGGCAAACCCATAGAAAGTAATGCCCATCCCCACACCGATAATAGTCAACGGGTGGCAGTGGTACAGAATGGCATTGTCGAAAATTTTCAGGTATTAAGAACAGAATTAAAGGAGAAAGGCTGTATATTTGACTCGGAAACCGACACAGAAGTTATTCCCCATCTAATCGCCAGTTATCTACCCAAACCTACCGATGAAGACTACTTGGGGGTGAGTCCTTTCCTCAAGGCAGTTTTAAGGGCAATTGAACGTTTAGAGGGTGCTTTTGCCCTAGGGGTGATTAGTCCCGATTATCCCGATGAATTGATTGTCGTGCGGCAACACGCCCCTTTAATCATCGGTTTTGGTCAGGGGGAGTTTTTCTGTGCCTCCGATGTCAGTGCTTTGGTTCCCCATACCCGGGCAGTGCTGTCCCTGGATAATGGCGAAATCGCTCGGTTAACACCCTTGGGAGTAGAAATTTATAATTTTGAGGGCAAAAGAGTCCGTAAAAGCCCCAGAGTCCTCGATTGGAGTCCGACGACCGTAGAAAAACAGGGTTATCGTCACTTCATGCTCAAGGAAATCTACGAACAACCCGGAGTGGTGCGCGACTGTTTAGGGACCTATCTGCATCCCCATTGGACAGCACAGAATGAGGATAATGTCAACCCGATAAATATTAATTTTTCTGAAGAAATTTACGATAATTTAGAACATATTCAGATTTTAGCCTGTGGAACCAGTTGGCACTCTAGTTTAGTCGGTAAATACTTGATCGAGCAGTTGGCGGGTATTCCCACAAGGGTACAGTACGCCTCGGAATTTCGCTATGCACCCACGCCCCTGATGCCCAATACTTTAACTATCGGGGTGACGCAATCGGGGGAAACAGCCGACACTTTAGCGGCTTTGGAAACGGAAAAACAGCGCCGTTTAGGATTAGAAAAAAAATATCAGGCCCGGATTATCGGGATTACTAATCGCCCCGAAAGTACCCTAGCACAAATGGTCGATCAGATTATTAATACCCAAGCAGGAATCGAGATCGGGGTGGCGGCAACTAAGAGTTTTACGGCACAATTATTGGGTTTTTATCTCTTAGCTTTGGATTTATCCTATCGTCGTCAAACTTTGTCTTTAGAGAGAATCGAGGAAATTATTAATGGAATGCGATCGCTGCCAAGATCGATCGAAACTGTCTTAGAAACACAGGAAAAAGCGATCGAAGAATTGGCCCATGAATTTAATGACACCCAAGACTTTATTTTCTTGGGACGGGGGATTAATTTCCCCATTGCCTTAGAAGGGGCCTTAAAACTCAAAGAAATCAGTTATATTCATGCGGAAGGCTATCCAGCCGGAGAAATGAAACACGGACCAATCGCGCTTTTAGATGCAAAAGTTCCCGTAGTAGCGATTGCTATGCCGGGGATAGTTTATGATAAGGTTCTCTCCAATGCACAGGAAGCAAAAGCAAGGGATGCGCGATTATTGGGAGTAGTTGCCGACAGCGATACGGAAGCGCCAAAAGTCTTTAATGATTTGTTGTATGTGCCGGAAATTGAAGAACTATTATCGCCAATTCTAACAGTAATTCCCCTACAATTGCTCTCCTATCATATCGCAGCCCGTCGCGGTTTAGACGTGGATCAGCCGCGCAATTTAGCCAAAAGTGTCACAGTGGAGTAAAGTTCATCAGGTTGAAACTATCCGATCAAGCGGAGATATCTGATCGTTGTGCTTTGCTGTTCTATGTTGTTCAGGTGTCATCCCTTCGGTAAAACCGAGGGTCTTCCCCTGACATTTGTGATAAAATCAAGAGGCCGACTGACATCTGAGAAGCGATAGCAACCATGACGGGTGTGGACTTACAGCAATTATTACTAGAAAAATGGGGTCGTTCCTACGATATCCAGCTACGACGCATCAAAGATAAGGTTCATGTCCAGGTAATGTGGAAATATCTCGAACAAGCTTCTTTTCCCCTCTCCGAGTCTGAATATCTGGAACATCTCAATGCGATCGCTAATTATCTCCACGAATGGGGTGGTTTTAGTCAATTTCAAGCTTTTATCCGCGAAACCCGCGAGCGTCCCCGTCTCGGTAAAGCGGTTAGTCTGGCCCTAGATTTAGGTGAAAGGGCATCGGAATGGCTGATCAGTGATCAGTGATCAATTATCAGTGACCAGTGGGATTGTTAAGTGAACAGTATACTGCATTTAAATTGCGTATTGGATATTTTAATACAAATGCTCGAACCCCCCACTCCCCCATCCCCTTCTCTAGACACAAAAAAAGGCGTTAAGCTTAACCTTAACGCTTGCTTTTGATTCAATGGCAGTGACTAGCTCTTGCGACGAGCGAAAGCACCAACACCAGCAACGGCTAAGATACCGAGGATAGCAGAAGGTTCGGGGGTTTTAACAATGGATTTTTGTCTGAAATCGTTGGTGATACTGTTAAGTGATCCGTTAAGACTAGAGACAGAGAAAGTGTTTCTGACGTAAAGTTTCAGGATATTCGGATCAATTGGAACCGTTAGGCCAGGAGAGCCAGTGCCACCAATATTAGAGCTTTTGGCCTCCGAGGTTCCGACCAAACTCGACCCGCCGAAAGCATCTGACCAAACCGTCTGGTTCAGAGAGACACCGGAGTCAGTCTGGCCAGTTGTGGTATAGCCGGCGCTGAATGCTTCGAACATCTTCGTCAAAAGTTCGTTGTCGGGAGTGTCGGGGTCATCAACGATCTCGATCGTGTAATCTATGACATAAACGCCACCTAAACTGGTCAGAGGGGTAGCTGGGGTGAAGGTGAAGGTGTGCAAATCGCCCAAGGGCAGCACGGTTTCCGTAATGGTCAGAAAATTGGCCGGGTCATTTATACCACTGCCAGATGAGTTGATGTGTGTAAACAACTTGTCCCCTTTTCGGCAAGAATTGGTCTTGAAATTGTTGAAACTTTGTGGTAAACACACCGCCTGCGCCTGCACGGGGGCAGTATTGGCAAAGCCGAAAGCGGCAACGCTGCCAGCGATAGCAAGAGCGCCAGTGGTTAGTTGTCTAGATATGTTGGTGATCATTTTAAGTTGTTTGTCAATTTATTAATTAGGGCAGTAATGCGGAGACATCCGTAGTCTAGAATATTTATAACCTGGGAGCATCTGCCCTTTGACATAAGTAGAAATGCTTAATGAGATCAATAAAAAAGTTAAAAAAGGCAACCATTTAGATAAGCACAGCGATGACGAAGGACTTGCGGTACATTACCAGATTCCCAACTTGCACCAGTCAAGTTAATGAAATGAAAAGAAAGTGAGATGCTCCCCAGTAGGGTGCGTTAGCGTAACTCACCAAAAACCTTTCTTTGTGGTGCGTTACGGCAATATTCAGAGCTTGATTTTTGCCCTAAAAACAAGGGATTGCCTAACGCACCCTACCCAACTAC
>NZ_JAPZQJ010000416.1:0-6310 GCF_027530405.1 Microcystis sp. LE19-41.2A
CCTCCCCTGCCCCTAGGGTTGATTCATACTAGTTTTGATTCATTAATAAAACTTACCTTGAGGTGGTTAGATCCCCCCTGCCCCCCTTGATAAGGGGGGTTTGATCCCCCCTGCCCCCCTTGATAAGGGGGGTGTCTGACAGTTTTTAACACCTACCGACAATCAACCGTACCTTGAGGGGGTTTGATCCCCCCTGTCAGCCTTGATAAGGGGGGTGTCTGACAGTTTTTAACACCTACCTACTTAGTGCCAGATTAATTTCTTAGCTAGGATAGGCAAGAGGCAGCTGGAAAAAATTCTCCTGTCTCCTGTCACGGCTGCTGGCAGTAAGTAATTTTGCCGGCATCTGATATTCAAACTCAAGCAACTATGTGTCAACTTCTAGGCATGAATTGTAATGTCCCCACGGATATCTGTTTTTCCTTTGAGGGATTTTGTGCGCGGGGGGGAAAAACCGACGAACATCGAGACGGTTGGGGAATCGCCTTTTTTGAGGGTTTAGGTTGTCGAACTTTTATTGATGTTAAACCCTCGATCGCTTCTCCGATTGCGGAATTAATTAAAAACTATCCCATCCATTCTACCAATGTTATCGCCCATATTCGCAAAGCTACCCAAGGAGAAATTAAACTAGAAAACTGTCATCCTTTTCGGCGGGAATTGTGGGGGAAATATTGGGTTTTTGCCCATAATGGTCATTTAGAAAATTTCTCACCGGCTGCGGGAGATTTTTATCAACCGGTTGGGGACACAGATTCGGAAAGAGCTTTCTGTTTAATTCTTAATACCCTACGAGAGACTTTTCCCCAGGGCAAACCTTCCCTAGAGCAACTTTATCAAGTCCTAAAAACTATCACAAACTCTATCGCTTGTCAAGGAATTTTTAATTATCTTTTATCCGATGGTGAACATTTTTTTGCCCATTGTTCGACGAAATTAAGCTATATAATCCGTCAGTATCCTTTTGCCGCCGCTCATTTAATTGATGAAGATGTTAGCGTTGATTTTCAAGCTTTAGCTCGTCCAGGCGATCAAGTAGCAATTATTGCTACTACTCCCTTAACTGATAATGAAGTTTGGACAACGATTAATTCAGGAGAATTATTAGTTTTTCAGGAGGGCGCAGCAATTTTAAGTTAATCTTACCAGTGGTCACTTTGCCGAGATTTTTCTAAATCAATTAACTGAGTTTTTAGTCCTAACCAATCTAATTGATGGGCGAGGCAATCTGAACCAATTTTTCCCGCTTCTAGATAAATAACTCTCTCGGCAAATTCCTCTAACAAATCCAGTTGATGATTGACCATAATTATCGTCATTGAACTTTGATTGTTTAATACTTCTAATAACCTGGTGGCCGTGCCTGTATCTAGAGCGGAGGTGGGTTCATCTAATAACAGTATGCTCGGTTCTAACAACAAAGCTCTGGTAATTGCCACTAATTGTCTTTGTCCTAAAGATAATTCTAACTCCCCGCGCTCAAACCACTGTTGAGGAATTTTTAATAGGGATGTCCAATGGTCAATTCTCTGATTAATTTCAGCAGGGTTAAGTTTTTTTAATTGCAGAGGATAAGCGAGAGCATCTCGAACAGTCATCCCTAATAACTTCGACTCTTGTGGCAATAAAACTATCTGTTGTCGCAGGGAAATAACCGGTATTTCCTTAATCGATTTACCTTGAAAATAAATATTTCCCGTGCTTGGTTCCTGCAAACGATTTAACAATCGTAAAATAGTCGTTTTTCCTGCCCCAGATGCTCCGACAATAGCTAACTTTTCTCCTTGCTTGATGCTAAAAGTAATATCTTCTAACAGATAAGCACTACCCCGTCGGATAGCTAAATTTACTTGCTCTAGTTCTAAAATCAAGATCGGTCTTTTCCTTACTTAGTTCAAACTTATTATATAATGAAAATAGCCCAATGAGTTCGGCAGGTATTCCCCATGGTTAGTCAAGTTAACAAAACCGAGATTATCTATCCTGAGAGCGACGGTAAACCGATGGCAGATAATACTAAACAATTTAACTGGATAGTGACGATTAAGCAGAATCTCGACTGGTTATATATCGATGATCCCCAGGTATTTGTAGCGGGGGATCTGTTGTGGTATCCCGTGGAAGGCCAGCCGAAAATTGCTGCCGCTCCTGATACGATGGTAGTATTTGGCAGACCGAAAGGCGATCGAGGTTCCTACAAACAATGGCAAGAAGATAATCTTGCTCCTCAAGTCGTCTTTGAGATTCTTTCTCCCAATAATACCTCCATCGAAATGGCCAAAAAATTGCTATTTTATGATCGCTATGGAGTCCAAGAATACTACGTCTATGATCCCGATGATAATAGTCTAGAAGCTTGGCAGCGAATTGGTGACAGTTTAGACAGTGTTAGTGAGGTTAATAATTGGGTGAGTCCCCGTTTAGGCATTCGTTTTGACTTAACCGACGAGTTAAAAATTTATCGTCCTGATGGTACTCAATTTTTGTCCTACAGCGAAATTAATCAACTACTGGAGCAGGAAAAGCAACGGGCTGAAAATGAACGCCAACGGGCTGAACAGGTCAATCAGCAGTTAGTAGAAATGGAGGCAAAACTGCAAAAATATCGGCAACTTTTTGGGGAATTACCTAACTAGGGTCTGCTGAATAAATGTGAAATATAGACGAGGTAAGGGGTTTGGGGCCTGTTTGGCGAGGCAGGTGCAAGATTTTAAAGCTAGTGGCTCAAAAACCTTGCATCTTGATCGGCGATTGCGTCCTGTAGGGGCGAAGCATTCGGGCAATAACTTATTGCTGAAACCGTAGATTTTCTATCCGAATGCTTCGCCCCGATTTTTTCAGCCAGCCCTAACTAGCGAAGGGAGTATAACAAAAAAAAGAGGACTGGTTAGTCCTCTTAACAAGATTAGTTTTCGCTAAATGTTAAACACAGAATGATTGCCAGGCCTAGTAGGCTAGACCCATACTGCGGGTGGTTTCTGCTCCGAGATAAACCCGAATGCTCAAGAAATCCGTCGGACAAGCGGTTTCGCAACGTTTGCAACCAATACAGTCTTCCGTGCGGGGGGAAGAGGCAATCTGGGCAGCTTTACAGCCATCCCAAGGAACCATTTCCAGCACGTCGAGGGGACAAGCCCGAACGCATTGGGTGCAACCGATACAGGTATCGTAAATTTTAACGCTATGAGACATCGAATTATGACTCCTTACCGAGTGTTCTCCATGTTAAATTTCGGGTTTATCGGTTAGTTTACCTTACAGCGATCTGTTCATCGCTCGATCGGTGACATAACTTTAAACTCTGTAACACTTGGGGCTAAATGGCGATCGCTAGTCAGGGATCGGGCAATTCTAAAATAGCCTTAAAGAATTGCTTGCCGGGGTTACGGGGGGAACCGAAAAAGGTAATCTGGATCGCAAGATAATTTATTTCGTTTGCCAGTATGACAGAAATAGCGATCGAATCGATCCTACAGGAAAATCGGCTGTTTCCTCCCAGTGCCGAATTTGCCCAGAATGCCACCATTAAAAGCTTTGAAGAATACCAGCAACTCTACGCCAAAGCCAAGGCCGATCCCTCGGCTTTTTGGGCCCAATTAGCCGAAAAAGAATTACATTGGTTTGAAAAATGGTCAGAGATTCTTGACTGGCAGCCCCCCTTTGCTAAATGGTTCGTCAACGGCAAGATTAATATTTGTTACAACTGTATTGACAGACATCTCACGACATGGAGACGCAATAAAGCCGCCATCATCTGGGAAGGAGAACCGGGAGACAGCCGCACCATTACCTACGAACAGCTACACCGAGAAGTATGTCAATTTGCCAACGCTTTAAAAGAATTAGGCGTAAAAAAAGGCGATGTGGTCGGAATTTATCTGCCAATGATTCCCGAAGCGGCCATCGCTATGTTAGCCTGTGCCAGAATTGGCGCGCCCCACAGTGTAGTTTTTGGGGGATTTAGTGCCGATGCTTTGCGCGATCGTCTTAATGATGCGGCCGCTAAGGTGGTAATCACTGCCGATGGTGGTTTCCGCAAGGATAAAGTCGTTGCCCTCAAGGAACAGGTAGATCTGGCTCTAGCCGATAATAGCGCCCCCAGTGTGGAAAAAGTTCTCGTTGTCCAACGCAGCAAGGAACCCATCAATATGGTTGCTGATCGCGATTACTGGTGGCATGATCTACAAAAACAGGTATCTGCTAATTGTCCGGCCGAACCGATGGATAGCGAAGATATGTTATTTATCCTCTACACCAGTGGTTCCACCGGCAAACCGAAAGGAGTCGTCCACACCACCGGCGGTTATAATCTCTACACCCATGTCACCTGCAAATGGATTTTTGACCTGAAAGACACCGATGTTTACTGGTGTACTGCCGATGTGGGTTGGATTACCGGCCATAGTTATATCGTTTACGGACCGCTTTCCAATGGTGCAACCACGGTAATGTATGAAGGGGTTCCCCGTCCCTCTAATTTAGGCTGTTTTTGGGATGTCATCGAGAAATATCGGGTTAATATCTTTTATACTGCCCCCACTGCTATCCGCGCTTTTATCAAAATGGGTGAAGACATCCCCAATAGCCGGGATTTATCCTCTTTGCGCTTACTGGGAACCGTGGGAGAACCGATTAACCCGGAAGCGTGGATGTGGTATCACCGGGTTATCGGTAAAGAAAAATGTCCGATTGTCGATACTTGGTGGCAAACGGAAACCGGGGGGATTATGATTACTCCCTTACCCGGGGCAATTGCCACCAAACCGGGGTCAGCAACCCTACCTTTCCCCGGTATTATGGCCGAAGTGGTGGACTTAGACGGTAATCCCACCCAAGCGAATGAGGGGGGTTATCTGGTGGTCAAACATCCCTGGCCCGGTATGATGCGAACAGTTTATAAAAATCCCGATCGCTTCCGCAATACCTACTGGGAACATATCGCCCCCAAAGATGGCCAATATCTCTATTTTGCCGGGGATGGTAGTCGTCAGGACGAAGACGGTTATTTCTGGGTAATGGGGCGCGTTGATGACGTGATGAGCGTTTCTGGCCACCGTTTAGGGACAATGGAGATCGAATCAGCTTTAGTATCCCATCCCGCGGTAGCGGAGGCGGCTGTGGTGGGACGACCGGATGAAATTAAAGGGGAAGAAGTCTATGCTTTTGTGACTCTCGAGGGGCATTATGAAGCGAGTCCGGAGTTAGCGCAAGCATTAAAGGATCACGTTGTCAAGGAAATTGGCATTATTGCCCGACCGGGAGAAATCCGTTTTACCGATGTGCTGCCAAAAACGCGATCAGGTAAAATTATGCGTCGTCTCTTGCGAACTTTAGCATCAGGTCAAGAGATTTCTGGTGATACTTCTACTCTAGAAGATCGATCGGTTTTGGACAAATTACGGCAAGGTGCGTAATTTAATTGCCGGTTTTTCCTAGCAGTTAGGGTGAGGAATAAGAGTTAATCTTATCTCACTCTAACGGGAGTGATTCTCGGTGAACATATTTGCTCAAGCACCAAATCCATAGCTAATAATAAATCCTGTTGAAAAGGTATAGGGGAAGTGGGGAAGTGGGGAGAAACAATCCATAACTTGGGAGTTAATCACAGGATTAAAAACGGATTTAGTATAATAGCAAAGATAAGAGCGAATTGAAATTATAGGAGTTTAATCAATGACCACCACCACTGCTACGGATAATGATTTAAAAAGACTAGAAGATTTAATCCTCAATGGACAGAAGATAATCGAACATCGATTCAACGAGATCGACAATCGACTCACTATCATGGACAATCGACTCACTACCATGGACAATCGACTCACTACCATGGAAACTCGACTGATTGAGGTTGACAATCGATTGAAGGTGATCGAGAATGGACAAGCGGAAATGAAAGCTGATGTCAAAACTGTTCAAAAAGATACTACCGATTTAAAGATTGAACTCACGGAAGTTAAAGGTGATATTAAAACTCTTGATAGTAAATTTGATGACATGAATAAACGCTTAGAGAAAGTCGAAGGAACCCAAAAAAATCAAATTTGGACATTGATAACTGTCCTAAGTGGTTCCTTACTAGCCGTGGGATTTAGAAGTTTTTTTATCGACAATAATCCCTAATCTCAGCAAGAGAATTGCTATATAACAGTTTTATGAGAAAGGCTGTTAATTAGGGTTTGCTGAATAAATCTAAAAACCTTGTTGGATAAGGCTTTTAGACTTTTTTTCCCTGAAAAAGTGCCTACCATTGGAGTGATTGGGGGGAAAATTTAGGGATTTTTTCCCTGAAAATTAGGTAATTGACCAC
>NZ_JAPZQJ010000322.1:0-6874 GCF_027530405.1 Microcystis sp. LE19-41.2A
AAAACTTTTCTGACTTTTCTTCAGCCATTTATGAATGTTTGAATGATGCCCATTTGAAACATAAAAAAGAACTGGATTCCTTGCTGACTCTACGATTTCAGAAGTTTAATAAATCTCAGATTATGAACGTCTAAAGTATACTGTACAAAATGGAGAATACGATGCTGAGACTGAACCAGAAGGTTCTGGAAAGCATCAATTCTCTTAGAGGAGTTAAATCTAAAAAATACGAGTTCTTTGTCTGCATAATTACCTTTACGTTTTATACAAGTATTTTACATTTAATGCGGATACCCTAAGAACTAGGATGATTGTCGATTTCTTGCTATTTTTGACTTGCCATTAGGCTCTAGCCTAAAGAATCTTTTGGACAACCGAAAATTCACTATTTCTAATCAGAAAAATTTCACGGCAATTATAAATAGTAAACTCAAGATAAAGTATTGTTTCTTGCCATCTATAAGCTTTAGGACTATATTAACTGTTACTTTATTAGAAGATTGAGAACTAGAGTGATTGTTATTCATGCTTGACATTTGCTTAGTTGATAAGGTGATCAGAAAAAATGATAATGAATTATCTGGGAATTATTGATTGCAAAAAATTTTACATAAAGGCCACTATTTAAAAGTCCATCTCTTGTGAATTAAGAAATTGTAAACAGACATACCAATACTGATGACCAAGTTTGACATTATATACCAAATTCTGAAAATATCAACGAATACATACATTAAACCTAAAACGATTAATGAACTAGATAACATAACTGTGTGGTATTTTATCAACTCTTTGAAAACAGATTTAATGGTTCTAGTTTTATAGGTTTTAAAAGTATAACGCTTATTCAGATAAAATCCCAAGCTGTTAACAGTAATCATTAAAATTATTGTAGAAACTAGATAATGAAACTTAAGTATTGTAGTCAATAAATACAGCCAAAAAACATTTTGAAGTGTACAAAATAATCCCACCAATAAAAATTTGAGAAAACCACTTTTAAATAATGTTTTTGATCTTTGCATTAGCTATCATTCCTATAAAAATTTGGGGCAGGACATCAATGTCAACACTTACACTTTAGTTGACTTGATTTAATTTGGCTCTCATTCTAGCCATAATTCTCTCTAGGATTCTTGAGTCTCTAAAGAATTTGTACATATCCAAGAAACCTAAAGAAAATAATCCCTGTACCAAAAAACTTATTTTAAGTTTTTTACCATGAATAATAGAAGCCAATGCTATGTTAACTTCTTTGGAGAAGTTAGCAATTTTTCTAATTTTACTTTTGGTTTGACTAGAAGTATTCCATGCTTCTAGATGCTTATCTATAACAAATTCTAACTGTTGTCGAAAATCTTGGATATAAGAGCTACGAGTAACGGTTTGGGAATGAGAATGAATGCGAAAGACCGATAAGGGCTTGGGATAGTATATTATCTGTCCATCTTGAGCTAATTTTAGCCAAAAATCCCAATCAGCCGTGTACCATAGTTTTTCATCCAAACCACCTACTTTTAAAGCCATCTCTCTCTTAAAGATTGGTGCGGGAATAGAGATAAAATTCTGCACTAACAATTTACTAATCATCTGCTCCGAACTAATCATTATTGGATAAGAAGGTAGAGGACATCGCCATAGTCCTAATTTTTGCCCTTGTATATTGACAAATATAGAAGGATTAAGAATTAAATTGGCCTCGGGAAATTGAATGGTTAGCTTTTTTAAAATCATCAATCTCCGGGTTATCCACATATCATCTTGATGTAAAAAACAGACATAATCGGCTCGGGCCATATCGAGTAGATAATTAGTATTAGCTACCCAGTTTTTTTGCGGTTCCCTTTGAACAATTTTTAGGGGAATTTTGGTTTGAAAATACTGGAGTATTGCCAAGGTTTCATCTGTTGAACCATCATCAATAGCCAGACACTCTATATCAAAATCATCTTGAATAGCAATAGAGTTTAGGGCTTTTACTAAATATTTTTCCCCATTGTAAGTGGGAATTAAAACTGACAGCCAAGGTTTACTCATATTCTTTGCTCTGGTAATTTTATTTCTCTTTTTGACTTAAAGAGACAAATTCATTATACTTAAATAATTTGCCCACTATCCGTGGAAAAGGGAAAGAGTATTGTTTAATAATTTTGGAATCAAGTTCTCTAGCAATTGCTTTCAATTTAGCAAAATTCATAAATTCTACATGGGTTGCATCACTCTTGAAACCAGCTTCTTGAGGAGTTATTATAACTAATTTGCCGTGATTTTTTAACAGATAAACATAGTCATTAAGTAAATTAATTACCTCTAAATAACTCATGTGTTCCGCAACGTGAGCTAATAAGATAGAGTCAAACTTTTCGGGTTCATCAAATGATGACCGTTGAAACTCCTCTGGTGTAAAAGCCATGAAGCCCCTAGCTCGGCAGACTTCAACTGAGTGAAAATTGTGGTCAATACCAATTCCATTTCCTTTCAGATTCATCAGATTACGGCCTATTCCACAACCAATATCGAGAGTAAAACCTAAATTTAGCCTCTGAAGATTCCAACGGTAAGGAGCTTGAACATCCAATATTTCTTTCCATTTTGCCGTCTGTTTATTCAGCAATCGTTCCGAGTAGGACTGATTTTTGGTATCCTGATTGAAAGGGTTAATTTTCCTATTCATAAGTTTTCTGATCGGGTAGACAAGTGAGCCACAACTAGGCATAATTTTGGGTAGGTTAATTATTTTCTCTTGAGTCCCAAAACACTTAAAAAGAAACTGGAAAAAACCACCTGTACTCCCAACCCTAGAGCGGTTACGGAAGGAATGACAATTCGCATGGTCACGGCTGGATCTAAGGCTCCATAAAGTCGAGCATTCCAAATGTATAAAGCATACAGTGAACTGCCCATACCTAGCAAAAATAAAATTAAGCCAATGATTAATCCTACCTCCAGATTAATATAACGCAAAAATCGTCTTAATTTTCGGTCTTCCGGTAATAAACCTTCGCTGATAGCAAAAGCTTTTGTGAAGATGGCAAAACTGACGATTTGAAAGCCAATAATCAAAGCTGTGGCTGAATAGAGAAGGGTGTGAACTCTGGGTTGGGTCATAAACCAAATCGTCGCCACAAATCCCAGAAACATTAAAGCCAGTCCGGGGTAGAGAAACAACCAGCGAGGACTATACATTAAGAGAAATCGCAGATGTCGCCAGCCATCGCGCCAAGTTTTTAGGTGGGGAGGACGACTGCGGCCGTCAGGGGATAAAGTGGTTGGTACTTCGGTAATTTTCAGGCCGTAGAGGGATGCTTTCACCACCATCTCGCTGGCGAATTCCATGCCAGTGGTGCGTAGGTTCAATTGTTCGATTGCCTGTTTACTAAACCCGCGCAATCCACAGTGAAAATCACCACAGGGGCTGCCAAAAAATAACCGTCCTAACCAAGTCAAGACAGGATTGCCCAGATACTTATGCAATACTGGCATCGCCCCGGGTTGAATTCCCCCCTGAAAACGATTGCCCATCACCAAATCGTAACCCTGTCGCAATTTTTCTAGGAAAGGCGAGAGATTGGTAAAGTCATAGCTATCATCGGCATCCCCCATAATAATGTATTGACCTTTGGCGGCGGCGATACCTCCCCGCAGGGCGCTACCATAACCCCTTTCCGGGATAGGAACCACCCGCGCCCCTGAATTAGTGGCAATTTCTTGGGAACCATCGCTACTGCCATTATCGGCGATTAGCACCTCTCCCGCAATTTTGTGTCGTTCCAGATAATCTCGCGCTTTGCCGATACAGGTGGCCAGGGTTTCCGCCTCGTTGAGACAGGGCATGATGATCGATAATTCTAAAGTAGGTATCTGCTCATTAGAGGCGGCATCTGCCATGACCTGATTTTCCAGCATAACAATCGCGGTGGAGTCGTTTTGCTCAAGAGTATAACAGGATTATTGACATTTGTGACAACAAATTTTTGATTGCTCAACAGTGCCGCCTTAATTGATTGGCTTGTCTTTGTCCCCAATAACCTATAATGATTGGGCTGTTCATTATCCAGATTTCCGAAGCTATCTAAGCTAGACAGGGCCTTCAGCATCCCAACAACGGGGTTTAGATTACGAACAGCTTAGGGCAAAAATTTGGCAACCCAGAGAAAATCTAGATTTTTCTTGCTTCTTGTTCACAGCTTATCTGGCTCTAAAGAGGGTTCTATAGCTTTTTAGGTTTTATCTGGTACAATCTGCCACATTATCTGGTAAGCTAAACAGGTCAATGGTTACAAATTAATTTCAATGACTGGGAGGCCTCTTAATTCTTAGTTTCATGAATCTTAAACGATCAGGGAGACTTCCTATCTATCTACTTGTTGGTGAATTCACACCGATTTCTATAGTATCATAGGATACACTTTACCTATTCAAAAAAAAACTCAGAGAGCTAAGAACTATCATAAAGTGTTGAGGGATAAGAAAATTATGAATAAATTAAGTCAACGTACGCAAATTTTTAACTTTCTTATTGGATTAGGATTTGTCCTGATAATAATTATTAAATTTTATTTAACCAGAAAGTATGAAATTGTCGCTATCGGTTCCGATCCAGAAAGCTATCTGGCGAGAGCTGCATTCAATATTTGGTCGGATAAAGTAGGTATCGGGGCCTTAGGTCATCCTCCCGGTTATTCTATCTTTGTCTGGTTAGTTAATTTATCTGGGATTCCTTTGAGAATATTTCACGAGATTTTTTATATACTTTCCACGGGATTTTTAGTTTATTGCCTGGGATTTTTGAAAATTCCTAAATTGATCTGTCTTGGTGTATTTGGTGTCATGGTTTTTTATCCATTGACTTTTAGGTTTTTCAATGATGCCAGGAGTGAATCATCGGTAATTTCTTTATTCAATTTTCTAGTGGGAGTGACAATATTATTATTAATTTCTAGGAAAAGATCGAGTAAACTTGTTTATTCCTGTCTATCGGGTTTGATTCTAGGAATGATTGCCATTACTAGACCAGAAAGAGAGGTGTTATATCTATACTTTCTCGGCTTCGGTCTAATTACTTGGATCACAGGTTATCGAATTTCCAGAAATCAAAAGATCGAGAAAATAGTTTATTACTGTTTAATTCCCTTTCTGCTTTTCTGTCTAGTTAATTTCTCCTGCACGGTCTTAAACAAAGTCAATTTTGGGGTTTCTGGAGTCAGTTTATCGGATTCTCCCAGTTTTAAGGGAATGTATACAAAACTCACGAAAATAGATGTGGGTACTCCTCAAAGATATATTCCTTTGACGCAAGCACAACTAGCCGCTGCTTATGAAGTTAGCCCAACTTTGAAAAAAATGCAGCCTTTTTTACCCAAAGAAGAAATGATTCAGTCTCACGGTTCATGGTTGTTAATTTATGCAGCTCGCGAGGTATCATCAGATCGAAAACCTCAGAATGTTTATCAGGTATTCACAGAAGTTAATAAGGAACTAGAAAAGGCTTTTCAGGAGAAAACTTTACCTAGTAAACCTTTACTATTAGGTTATTTAGATCCTAATATAGGGGTTTGGTTGCCCCACGTCAAGAGTTCATTGATTAAGGTGGTAAATTCGTTTATATTTCCCCCTATGTCTGAAGTAGAAAATATTCTTACTAAGGATGATCCCAAAGCCAGTGTAGGATTATTTAATGCAACCGCCAATCGCCGAGCCGCTTTGATCAACAACCACAATCCTAATTCTAAAATATTTACTAAAGTCAAAATCTTAAATTATCTCGTATATGTTCTCAATGTGCTAGGAATTATTTCTTTTGTAATCCTCCTAATTTATTACTGTATTTATCAAGCTAAATCACTGTTTCTATCTACTTACATAATTATAGTTTTCTTAATTCTTTTAACTCAAGTTGCCCGTCTTTTTCTCTATAGTTTAGTTGATGCCTCTGCTTGGGAAATTCCGATGCGTTATCTATTTCCCAGTATGCCATTGTTCTCTGGATTATCCTTACTCAATATATTTGTCGTTTTTAACTTGCTGTCAAAAAAGATACTGAAAATGAAAAATTGAAGTTGATCTTGGTTTCACAGCCATAAACCTTAGCTATATCAAGCTTAAAATCGAAATGACCTTAAAAGTTTAGTTGTAACATATAAGTTTGGAGGCGTTGCTGATTTGAGATATGGATCTTCTTTTGTGGGATTTTTAAAACCTAGACCCAGACTAACTTTTGGATACGATGCACAGTTGGCATTCATACCTTGATTCAGCAACGCCGGCAATTTGACCCAAATTTTCGAGCAACTGAAATTCTGATGCTATCCTCGCCATCCCACCTAATTATTTGCTAAAATTTATGGCCAAATCTCCTTAACCCAAACTGACGTTAAATTTGCTCAAAAGCTATCTGCTTGGCACTGAATTTTTGATGCGTCCGGGACGCATCCCACAGCCAAATATCGCCAATTTCCCCCTAGGCTTTAGGTCTTAAATAAACTAGAGACTGTTGCCAAATTAAAGTGGGTTTATCGTAGTGATCGACTAGGTATAGACAGTTAACATCTTGCCAAAGGATGCGACCAACGAGGAGATCATCGGTGCTTAACTTAATTTCTACTTCCCGTTTCTCTTGAATATAGCTCTGTACTTGTTTAATACTCGGCAGACCAGGATCAAATTGAGACATAATGAGTTTATCGATGAGGTGTTCATCCTCTATTATTCCTGTTGAGCAGCTTTTATTGACCTTGACATCCTCACCGCCGTAAACGGACGGTGATTCCCAAACCTCACGATTTGGGTTTCTGCTTCTTTCCCGAAGGATTTTTCGCACCTGCCTTAACAGATTTACTCTGTTCTGGTCTTATGGTCGCTCTACAGACTGACA
>NZ_JAPZQJ010000045.1:0-2557 GCF_027530405.1 Microcystis sp. LE19-41.2A
CTACTCTAGCATACTAAAGTTAAATTGGCAACTATAGATTAGAGTTATTCTTAGTCGTGCTTCGCTGTTCTATGCTGGCGGAACTTTTCATCTCCGAGGTGAAACCGAGAGATGAAAAGCCGACATTATAGGTAAAAAGCGATTTCTTTCTCCTTGAGAGGGGCAAAATCGGCGGCTAACAACAGCTGATTTAATTCCTCTTGGGGGATATGTTTAGCCCCGATGCGGACAATTCGCGATCTCATCGTGTTAGAAACCCCGCTTCTTTGTCGTCCTGCTTCCAAACCCATTACCCGGTGATAAAGTTCCAATTTTGCCGGGGGAATTGGGGAACCATCAAAATCAATGCCATTAGCGATCGCCACATCAATGGCATCAGCGCCCGTAGTTGTGGTTAAATTAGTTTCGGTGGACATAAAGACAATATAAAGGATCGTTGCTATTTTATCAGGCGATCGATATCCGCCGCTATGATCAGGAAAGTAATCTTCATTTCTGTGTGACTATGGCTCAATTGCCGACCTATCAACCAAAACAGTTATCCCTGGGCCCCCTGGAAGCGGAAATTCTCAATATTGTCTGGGAATTGGAACCCGTTAGCGTTAAGGATGTCCACGATCGCATTTTAGCGGATCCGGAACGAGATCTGGCCTATACTTCTGTGACTACGGTACTGCGTCGTTTAACTAATAAAGGCTGGTTAAGTTGTTATAAAAAGGGTCGGATTTTCTACTGGAAACCGATGGTTTCTAAGGAACAAGCACAGGCAATTAAAGCCTACGAACAATTACATCGTTTTTTGGCTATTGGTAATGCGGATGTGGTGGCTTCTTTTGCCGATAGTCTCGATACTGCTAGTGTCGAACAATTAAAAGCGATCGCATCTCGTTTAGATACCCTGCGTCAACAACGGAGAGAAAGCTAATGCACGGTTCAATGTTATTACTAGCATTAACTATCGCCATTGGTTTACGTTGGTTTCTGCCCAGCTATCAGCGTCGTTGGCAGATAACGCTATTTTTCTTTCTCTTTCCTCCTTTGCTGCTGTTAATGACAGTTATATCGGTGGTTTGTATGGGCTATCGCGGGCAAATGTTGGGTTATAACTCCAGTTTAATTAGTTACTTTAGTGCTATAATTTGGCTAGTTTTTGCTATATTGTGTTTGATAAAACTCTCCTATCAAACTTGGCAAACCCATCGGGATTTTAGCAGTTATCCCCTCAAAAAAATCACCGCTCAGAAGGCGAGAGTTTTAGCAGTGGATTTTCCCTACAGTGCCAGAGTTGGCTTCTGGAAGTCGGAATTAATTGTAACCCAAGGATTATTAAATCTCTTAGATCAAGAACATTTACAAGCAGTTTTAGCCCACGAACAAGCTCACCAAGAATATCATGACACTTTCTGGTTTTTCTGGTTAGGTTGGTTGCGATCGATGTCTTCTTGGCTGCCCAATAGCGAGAATTTATGGTCAGAATTGGTCTTCTTGCGGGAATTGCGCGCCGATAAGTATGCTTCTGGACAAGTGGATTATTTACTATTAGCTGAATCGCTGCTTTTAGTGGCAGAAAAAGTTAATCAAGTAGCGGAAATAAGTTTCTCCGATAGTTGCTGTGTCGCTCTCAATGATCATTCTTTAAATAATCGTTTATTAGAGAGAATCGATGCTTTAGTCGAGTCAGAAAACCCCGAACTTCCCAGATTTAACTATCAAGTCTGGCTATTGCTTTCCCTCTCCCTCGCTCCTTTCTTACTCTTGCCTTTACACTCCTAAAAATGACCCTAGAAGTTGGACAAAAAGCCCCCGAATTTGCCACCCCCAACCAAAGGGGGGAAATTAGTAAATTAGCAGATTTTGCCGGTCAATGGTTGGTCTTATATTTTTATCCCAAAGATAACACTCCGGGCTGCAGCACAGAAGCGATCGATTTTACCGCTTTGTCGCCGCAATTTCAGCAATTAAATGCGGTAATTCTGGGAGTTAGTCCCGATTCAGAAAAGTCCCACTGTCGTTTTATTGAAAAACACAATTTAACTATTCAATTATTGAGCGATCCCGAACATCAACAGGCGGAAATTTATCAAGTCTGGGGATTAAAAAAATTTATGGGCAAGGAATATATGGGGATTAGACGCTCCACTTTCCTGATCGACCCCCGGGGAAATATTGCCTATATTTGGTTAAATGTCAAGGTAAAAGCCCATGCAGAAGCGGTTTTGAAAAAACTTGAGGAATTGCAGTAGGAAGCCCCTAGTAGTCGATTTTTTCTGGGTACTGATCGCGCTCTTTTAAGTACCTAAGCAAAATTAATTACACATCTAAGCCGTCAGACTTCGTCGTGAGATCAGTAGTTCGACAAGCTCACTAACATGAACACTTTTTGCTGTGATTAGTAAACAGTAATCAGTGATCAGTGAGGCTCTTCGGTTTGTGTTATGCAATGGACGGGGGTTATAAGGGATGGAACCCTTACATAGAAAGGCATTTAGCGATTTTTGTCAATTGTTTTTGCTCTAGAGCAAACTAATCAATTAAGTCTCTTACCAGATAAGGATTT
>NZ_JAPZQJ010000060.1:0-1422 GCF_027530405.1 Microcystis sp. LE19-41.2A
AACCCTTATATAGAAAGGCATTTAGCGATTTTTGTCAATTGTTTTTTATCTAGAGCGAACTAATCAATTAAGTCTCTTGCCAGATAAGGATTTAGTCGATTTATGCCCCCCTATCGAACCATAACAAGTAACGAAGAGCCGAAATTATTAAAGCCGAAACAGAAAGAGCAGGAAGATTTATTATCGCCTGTTCTCGACAAGGAAAACCTATCGGCGGAAGAAATGCTTGATGAATATAAAGCACAACAATCTTGTGAACGAGGATTTAGATTCATTAAAGACCCCTTATTTCTAGCAGATAGTGTCTTGGTGAAAACCCCAAAAAGGATAGAAACAATGGTTTTTTTAATGGGAATATGCTTATTAGTATATAGTCTGGGACAAAGAATGTTAAGAGGGGAACTACAAAGGAAAGGTGGAAAAGTCAAAAATAAACTTGGTAAAGCCACAGATAAACCAACTTTAAGATGGATATTTCAGATTTTACAGGGGATTCATTTAGTCAAGATTAATGCTCAAAGCCACATCAGTAATTTAACTGAGGAGATTCTTGATATTCTTGAATATTTTTCTATTTATTGCCAAAATTACTACCAAGTAAGTTGAGAATCAAATTGAGCAAATTCAGTTTAAGTCAATCCCAGAAAAAACTTTTTCCCCGAAAAGTGTCCAATAAATTAGGCCACTTTAGTTTAACCATGTCTAACTTGAGCGATCCTTGCTTCTGTCAAATTATTCTTGGTGAAGTCAGATGTAAAAATTCTCTAATCTCAACAAATTTTGTCGGTTCAATCAGTTTTTCTTGGTGGCGTTATTGCGACTTAATCATAAAGTGCGGAATGTGGGTTTTAATCTCTAGTGATATCCAATCCTGTAGGGTGCGTTACATTTCATTAACGCACCTTATTACTGTTTTGAATGCAGTTCCAAATTTTCAGTTGTTAAAAAGTATTTGTCAAATGATGATGAACTTTAACGAATCAAAGTAATAGTAATTCCCAGAGATAAACTGGTCCATACTTTGTCTGCTGTTAACACAGGTAAATTCAAGCGTTTACCTAAAGCAAGACAAGCACGATCTCCTAAAAATAATCCTGCACTTTTAGTTAAAACTCGAAATTTAGCTATAGTTATAGCATCTTCCTCATTGCAAGCAATAATTTCTAGACTATTTTGTAATAATCCTTCGCCAATTCAAAAATGAAACGCATCAACCTCAAGAGTTGACAAAGAAAGGCTCATCAGGTACTGTCTGATCATTAACAAAAACAAATCAGACCCAAAATGAGCCACCAACATCTTAACATAGAACAAAGAAACTTGCTCTACCAACTTAGTCAGGAGGGAAATTTATCTCAACGGCAAATGGCCGTCTGGCTCGGATGTCATCAAAGCACAATATCACGGGAATTAAAAAGGAAT
>NZ_JAPZQJ010000121.1:0-1174 GCF_027530405.1 Microcystis sp. LE19-41.2A
AAAGATATTTATCAGAAAAGTCATGATCAAGCTAGAGGTTTAAAGACTGAGCGGGTTCCAATTATTTTTATTAATAAATATTTTACACAATTCATACCAGGTAAGCAAGAGAGCTACGCCACTACTACCGAATCATTACCCTTTTGTGAGCATTGAAAGGCTAGTTTGCGTTGATTTTTTAATCTGATTGACTAAGTTAAGCTCGTTCTGCTCAATAGAAAGAGGATAATCCTGCTTGTCGACCTCAGTTTTTAGGTAGCGATCGAGGATTTTTTGGAACAAGCGCGGTATATCTTGAAGGATTCCCATCAAGTTCCGGTTGAGATCGGCTCGAGTATTCTGGGGCCAAAATAGTAAGGCCACAGCAATTCCCACAGCGATTCCGATCCAGTTATCGATGAGGTGCGATCTCGCGTAGCGAGCGCGTTGCGACCGCAAATAGAGCCAGATATTTTGTTGTGCTGATGTTCCTACCACTCTCATGGCAATTAAAGCGCCCAGTAGTGTGGCTTGGGAATAAGCGGCTTGCCATCGGTAAGTTTCACAGATCAGGGCGGCTAAAATGTAGGTGAGAGAGGGAATGACAAAAAAACTTGAGCCTTGGATTCCGTAGGCGTTCACCAGGATAGCGGCAATGATTCCCCCCAAAGCACTTCCCCCCAAACGCCCCAAACCTGCGGCGATCTCGCGTAGCGAGCGCGTTGCGACCGCACCTCCCATCGATGGCTCAATCAGTACAGATACATAGCCAAAGACGGGATAGACAAAGTTGTCTAAAACATTTCCTCGGTGCCAAAAGAAACTCGTTAAGAGAGCAGCACCCAGGGAAAATTTCAATCCCTGTCTGATCATTAGCCCGTTTTTACTGTCCAAGGTATCTCTAAGTAGGGTTTGCTGAAAAAGTTTTGCGTGGGGGTAGGGTGTGGCCCCACCTGCCCCCCCGACATCGTAGGGCTGTTTCATTCTCCCATCAGAATATCAAAAGTAAAAGCGATCACAGTCAGGTAAAATGAGGAGTGACCGGCAACTTTTCAAATATATGTTGAGCTTAATAGAAAAACTGAAACAAGTCAAGGACTTTCGGAAAGATAAAGGAAAAAGACACCCTTTATGGATAGTATTAGTAGTAATAATACTGGGAACAATGCTAGGATACTCAGGTTAGAGAGAGCTA
>NZ_JAPZQJ010000035.1:0-3871 GCF_027530405.1 Microcystis sp. LE19-41.2A
TGATTGATTCTGTCCAAGGTTTGATGGCAATTCGGACATTCAATTGTTTCATTTAAAAGAGCGAGCTTTAGGAAAATTGTCTGAGCAATTTTTTGATAATTGACCACTGTTACATTTGGTAAATCGAGGATTTGATCAAAATTTATCCACATAACCCACCTCCTGTTCTGTGTTACTATTATACCATGCTCACACAGAACCTAGAAGAGCCGGGTGCGGAATGTGTGGTAGAATATAGCGGTGTGCAGTCGTATGAGGTACAGTGTCACGAGCTATAAACCATGCTAGGCAAAGCTTGGTTTGTATCTCACTCAAGCGCTTACCGCTATATGTCCCGCCTCCATTTCGGGAAACAAATTTTTTCAAAAACGATGATCGTTTCTTCCCCCCCCGTAAGTATCGTGATCCCGACCTACCAAGGCGAGAGATTTTTAGAGGAAACACTTGCGTCAGTCCGAGCGCAAACCTATCCGGCTTTAGAGATTATTATTTCCGATGACGGCTCGACCGATCGCACTTTAGAGATCGTTAAAGACTTTCAACAACAAACCGCGTTAGATTGTCAAGTCTTCACTCATGAGCACTTGGGGATGGTCGATAATTGGAATTGTGCGGTTTCCCGATCGAGGGGTAAATATATTAAATTTTTATTACAAGATGACCTTCTTGACGCAAATTGTGTGTCGGAAATGGTCGAACTGGCGGAGAGCGATAGAGAGATTGGATTGGTGTTTTCCCGCCGCGATCTTCTTCTGTCGGAGGAGGCGAAAACGAACGATACCTGTTTGGCGATCGTGCGTCAGATCGAGAATTTACATTCCGGTTGGTCACGACTCGCGTTAGTTCAGTCGGGAAGAAGTTTATTAAGCGACCCGCGTTTTTTAGAGGGATGTATTAATAAAATCGGCGAACCCAGCACGGTTTTAATCCGCAAAGAAGTTTTCGATACCGTAGGGGAATTCGATCCTGATCTCTGCCAACACGTGGACATCGATATGTGGTGTCGGATCATGCTGAACTATAAGGTGGGATTTATTGATCGAACTCTCTCGTTTTTTCGCGTGCATCTTTCCCAGCAAACCTTACAGAATCAACAGAGTGATCGCATCTCAACCGACCTGCAACTCTTTTTGCGTAAAATGATGGTCGATCCTTGCTATAGCGAGCTTCCCACCTGTTTAACCAGCGCGATTTATGTAAAACTCAAGGAAGAAAGAGACGATCTGCTCGCTCGGAATACAACCCACCAACAGAGAATTCAAGAACTGGAAATTACCGAGTCAGAGTTACAAGCAGAACGAAGTAAACATTTACATCTTATCGAAAAAATATCTACAGAATTGCAGAAAGCTCAAGATGTCATTACAGGAATGGAAAGTAGTAAGTTCTGGAAAATTAGAACGACTTGGAAACAAACGAAGCGAGTGTTAAGACTTCCAGACAACGATTGAGCATCGAGCGACCATTCTCTATTAAAAACCGATTTTTTTCTTAAATTCGTGCCAGAGCGCGAGCATCGTCCCTAATTTACTCTCTCGCATCTCTTGCAAGGGACGGATCGCTTCCGTAAGCTCTTCCACTTCCCGTCGAGCGTTCAAAAAGTACTTTTGGGTTTTGGATAATTCCTGCTCGAGTTCTCTCTCATGGTCTTCTAACTGTTGGATTCTGAGAATAGCCCGATCTCGTTGCGCTACAAAATCATCGAGCCGCTCGCCCAACTCTTCAACTGTTAATCGATTCTCGTGGATGACTTCCCTCAATTCATCGATTTTCGACCAATTCTCGTAGATATATTTAAATAGAATTTCTATATTTTGTAGATAAAGTTCTCGATGATTTTGAAAGATTCGGGTATGGAGAGCGATCGCTCTTGAATTCGCCTCCGTATTTCTAGAAGATTTTTTTTGTCGATAATAAAACAAAATTTCTGAAATTCTATATACTTTTCTTCCCGTTTCGATTATCGCTAGCCAGAAATCGTAATCTTCCCAGCCATCGTTCATATTAGGATTATATCCGTCGACTTTCTCCCAGTCGGATTTTCTAAAAAAACCGGAGCAGAAAATCACGTTCTGTACTAATATATCGGGAAATCGGTAGGGAGGTAACTCCCATTTACCCTGCCGCTCGCCGAAAAACTCCACCTCGCAGTAAACGATCCCCGTATCGGGATTATCATCGAGAATTTTTACCGCTTTCTCTAAATATTCGCTACCGATTCGGTCATCGGCATCGAGGGGCAGGATATATTTACCCCTCGCGTGGGAGATCGCTGTATTGCGAGCGCTAACCACTCCCCGATTCTCGGTACGGATCACCCGCGTTCTCTTTCGTCGGTAATCTCGTAGGAGATCGTTCGTCAGCCCCGTCAGCCCGTCGTCCGATCCATCATCGACGATAATAATCTCGAAATCTTGATAGGTCTGTCCGAGAACCGATTGGATCGCTTCATCGAGATAAATACCTTGGTTATAGCAGGGAACGATGACGGAGACGGTGGGGGATAGTTCGCTCATCTACAGGAAGGGGGGATCGATCGGATGTCGCCCGAATCATACCACGGAAGCGATCGATGCGGAACCCGTCACATTAGACATCTCCAAAAATCTATACCCCAGTCATAGCAATGAACTTGGCTGATAAAAACTTGATGCTAAATTTAGTTCAAGAAAAAGTTACAGCCTTTCTCAGATAGATGAGGCGTCGTGTTCTAAATCTGTGGAAGCGAGTTTAAATGGCACAGCCAAATTCTCGTGTTTTACCAATTTAAGCGGCATCAGGTAACGGCAAATCCTTGATGGGCTGGGGTTTTTGAATTTTTCGGTAGTTTCTCGATGGCACACCCTTGAGAGCAAGTGCCGAAAAATCATTGACCCGAATATTGAGGTGATGGCTCAAACGACCAGCAGTTGGTTGGGGTTTCTTATCCCAGGGTCCTGTAGCGAGCGGTTCGCAGACAGCAGCGATCGCTTTAAGTAAACAACCAGCCAACAAAGCCAGACCAATTCGACGCCTGATAGAATTCTCCGTCCAAGCTCTCGGCATCTCCATCCCCGCTGTATCCTGAGCCACAAAGAAATTAGTTTCAACTGGGGAACGATGACTGTAGGCCAGACGCAATTCGACGGTAGTCAACTCCCTCGCCATAGTCCCAATGAGTAGAGGACGGTCATAGTCAGGATGATCTACTCTTACCACATCTAGGATAGTCTGGGCAAAGTCTTCAAAGTGAAGCTGATTCCACCGTCTCACTCGTATTTCTTTTTCTTCTTCGATGACAGTAAAATCTCAGCAATTCTCATTTTGAAATAAATATACTTTGCACGGCTACAACTTGCATTTTTTACTCAAAGACAATAATATAGTTTAAGAGTCATAATTAGAAGCAAAGCACTCATTGAAAACATGATTAACCTAGAATTCACGGAAGAAGAAAAGAACTCACTTTCTTAGGAAAGATTTCATCATCCCCATCCCCGGGTTCAACTGAAGATGGAAGTTCTCTGGTTAAAGAGCCAAAAGATACCGCACCAAAAAATTTGTCAGTTAGCAGGAATCTCGCCAAATACCTTATTAACCTATCTTCGAGATTATCAAGAAGGCGGAATAGAAAAATTAAAAGAAATCAACTTCTATCGACCTAAAAGTGAATTAGAGTCTCAAAAAGAAACGCTCAAAAAATACTTCGAGAAAAATCCACCAGCCACAATAAATGAAGCTGTATATAGGAGAGAAGAATTAACGGGAATAAAACGAAGTCCTACCCAAGTGAGAAAATTTTTAAAATCAATGGGAATGAAATGTTTAAAAGTAGGTTCTCTTCCTTCTAAAGCTGACCCAGATGAACAAGAGGACTACAAAGAAAAAAAGC
>NZ_JAPZQJ010000219.1:0-1721 GCF_027530405.1 Microcystis sp. LE19-41.2A
CTTTGGCAAGAATCCAATAATCTTATCCTAATATCTAGAAAACGGGTTCCTTTGAGAAACCCGTTTTCTGTAAATTTTTGTTATATCCCCCTTGAAAGATTGGCCATTGTTAGGCTAAAACTGTTAGCAATAAACCTTTGCGGTTAACGTCATGACTTCTACCCTCTTGCCGAGCCTTGCTGCTGTTGACGATGTTTTGTTCAATTTTGCTCAATCTGATGGCTTGAGTCAAGCTAATCAGGTGAATAGTGCGAGAAATCAGCGTTTAACCGCTACCGTAGTTTTCCTCGATGCTGGTGTTAGCGATTATCAAAGTCTCCAAGCTGGAGTAATTTCAGAAGTCGCCACGGTTATTCTCTCTCCCAATCAAGACGGAATCGAACAAATATCCGCTTTTTTACAACAAAATCCCCAGATTACCACCATTCACCTGGTTTCCCATGGTGCGCCGGGATGCTTATATTTAGGAAATTGTCAACTTAATTTAACAAATATTTACGATTACCGCCAACAGTTACAGAATTGGGCAAAGATTAATCGTATTCTACTGTACGGTTGTCAGGTCGCGGCGGGAGATGCCGGGACAGAGTTTATTAATAAATTATCCCAAATTACTGGGGCAAAAATAGCGGCTTCCAGCAGACGGGTAGGAAATGCAGCCTTAGGAGGAAGTTGGGAATTAGAGGTGAGTTTCCCCGCGATAAAGGGAGAGAATCAAACCTTTATTGAAACCTTAGATTTGTCGGATTTGCAGACATCTGGGGTTTTTCAGCCGGATATACTCAACACCTATCCCGGAGTATTTGCACCCACATTAGTAGGAGTATGGGATAGATTAAGCTATGCCGGTGCGGTGACAGTAGTAGGTAACTATGCTTATGCAGTGGGGGACACCCTGGAGATTATTGATATTAGTAATCCCAGTAACCCGACTTTTAAGGGTAATTATAATACTTCTGGTGGTGAGGGTGTACAAATAGTCGGTAATTATGCTTATGTAGCTGATTATGGTTCAGGACTGCAAATCATCGACATCAGCAACCCGACAAACCCCACTCTCAAGGGTAATTATGATACTTACGAGGCTTTTGATGTACAAATAGTCGGTAACTATGCATATTTAGCTAATGGGGATTCAGGACTGCAAATCATCGACATCAGCAACCCAACAAATCCCACTCTCAAGGGTAATTATAATACTTCTGGCTATGCTTATGGTGTACAAATAGTCGGTAATTATGCTTATGTAGCTGATTGGGGTTCAGGATTGCAAATCATCGACATCAGCAACCCGACAAATCCCACTCTCAAGGGTAATTACGATACTTCTGGCTATGCTCGGGATGTACAAATAGTCGGTAATTATGCTTATGTAGCTGATAGGGATTCAGGACTGCAAATCATCGACATCAGCAACCCGACAAATCCCACTCTCAAGGGGAATTATAATACTTCTGGCGCTGCTAATGATGTACAAATAGTCGGTAACTATGCTTATGTAGCTGATTATTATTCAGGACTGCAAATCATCGACATCAGCAACCCGACAAATCCCACTCTCAAGGGTAATTATGATACTTCTGGCAATGCTTTAGGTGTACAAATAGTTGGTAACTATGCTTACGTAGCTGATCAGTATTCAGGACTGCAAATCATCGATATCAGCAACCCGACAAATCCCACTCTCAAGGGTAATTATGATACTTCTGACTATGCTAATG
>NZ_JAPZQJ010000062.1:0-2157 GCF_027530405.1 Microcystis sp. LE19-41.2A
AAAAATAGGCTTTTCGAGGGTAATTCTTGTTTTAATTCTCCATGTACGCAGTCTTTAAAAGCCTCTATTTCGTTCCAAGACACGATTAAGAGTGGCTTTTAGGCTAAGTATAATTACTTATCGCGTAAGTGAGATGCTCCCATTTATCTTCAATTTAATTATATATCACCATAAGTAAGGCAGAATCGAAAGATAGTTAAATACTTACCCTACCCTCACACTTTTACTGTTGCGAGATGGAAAATAAAAACCGCTCGTAAGCTCGATTAATTTTTTGCATAATTTTAATCGCTATGGCAGAGGAATTGTGATCGGGGTGATACTGACGAGCAAGCTGATAATATCTTTGTTTAACTTCTGAAAAACTGGCATTCTTAGAAACTTCTAAAACTTCCCACCAATCCTCGGAATCTGGGGGGAATATTTCTAATTCTCCTAACATTTCTGACCATATTTTTACCTTATCTCCATAACTACCTGTAATTAAAAATTGACCGTCAGGACTAAATTTTAAGGGAGCAGTTCCCCGTAAAACTTTAATTAATTCTCCTGTTTGTCCTTGCCAAATTTTAATTTCTGTTCGGGAAGCACTAGCAATTAGATGGCGATGAGGATTAATAGCAATACTGATAATTGCCTGCTCGTGTGCCTGCCAACTTTTAATAATTTCTCCTGTCTTTATATCCCAGATTTTAATCGTTTTATCACTACCGCCACTAATTAGATATTGACCATCATTACTAAAAGCTAAACTGTTAACGGCTGCCCTGTCACCGCTAAAAGTTTGATAAGCATAACTATGATCAAATCGCCATAATTTAATAGTTTTATCATCACTACCACTAGCAATAATTTGGCTATCGGGACTAATAGCACAGGTATTAACTGCCTCCTCATGACCGATTAAAGTTCGCTTTAATTCTCCTGTATGATAACCCCAGATTCGCAGAGTTTTGTCATTACTAGCACTAACAATAAATCTTTCATTGGCAGCAAAAGCTAATTGTAAAATGACACCATCGTGGCTATCGGGAGCATTTACACGAGCGAAAAAACTACTTTTATACTGCTTAGTGTCTAATTGCCACTGACTAATTCTGCCATCCAATCCACCAGCAATGATCGATTTACTGTTAGGACTTATAGCCAGAGTTTGGATCGGTTCATTAACTCCCACAAAGGCATAAATTAATTTACCCGTTTCTCGCTGCCAAAGTTTTATGGTTTGATCTTCTCCCGCACTAGCGATAATTTTACCATCAGGACTAACATCGATCGCCCCAATATTTGCCTGATGACCTTTAAGAGTTTGGAAACACTGCCAAGATAAACGCTCTGGAATAGTAATTTCTGTAGAATATAACTGTTGATTTTCCTGAATAGATACTTCTTCTAACAGTCCCTGTAGTTCTGCCTCTAGATTTTTATATTTTCCCGTAACTTCTTGCCAAAATAAAGCTTCTTCGTACTCTCTAGTAATGCGATCAAAAAATTCTAGATTGCTATAAAAATTATTGTCGAAGTAGGTGGGAGATAACATTTTCATCACTCCGTAGATTCCTAACCCGACTAGGCCGCCAGCGATTGCCATAGAACCGACACCAACACCGAAAGCTGTACCTTTAACTGCGACTCCCACACCCCCAAAGGTAGAGTAGATACCGATTCCGCCAAGGCTTCCTATTCCCAAAGCTAACCCGACATTGTGATCGTTTGTTTCTAGTCCTTGCAGACTGGCATAAATTGCCGAACTTGTCAGGATGCCAATCCCCGTCATTCCCACTAAACCGACGCTTATACTGCCAAATCCGCCGACTAAGCCAATATTTCCCAGACAAGCAGATAAATTGGCTCCTGTGACTCCACCGACGGCGGGAATAACAAAATCGAGCTTTTTAGCCATATTTTTGCGAAATAATCAAGTTAGTCATCGGGTTTCTCCTATAGAGTGTAGCCTAGTTTGGTATCGACGACTGACTCCCCAAAACGGTACTTTTCCCTCCTGCCCCCTGCCGACCGCCTCTTTCAAGTCAGTCCCGATGAAAAAATTTTCACCCCCACAGATGAAAGAGGTTTCTTTCCCCACACCCCACACCCCACACCCCCAACCCACTTTGCAGGAAGAGGGCAACAAGGCAAAATTTTAAATAATTTTTA
>NZ_JAPZQJ010000063.1:0-1575 GCF_027530405.1 Microcystis sp. LE19-41.2A
TTCTGAGATGGAGAGCTTTGTTGTAAACTAATCTTACACAGCCCAATGTGCGCCGCAATAGCGACTCTTGTTCGGGTGTTGGGTAAAATCGAAACGAGTAGGCTTTTTCCATGTCTCACATTTTAGCATATATTTCGTAAATGTGCTAATATTTAACAGTAAAGCCGTCGTAGAACGACGGGGTTTCAGACCCAAATTTTCGATGACTTTTGGCAGCAGCCTCGGTTTAGTTCTGTTAGTCTTTTGTCTGTTGATTCTCTGGCAGATTCGACAGATTCTCTTATTATTATTGATGGCGATTCTTCTGGCTCAGATTTTAAATTTGGCTGTGACTTGGTGGCAGCGTCATCACCTCAAGCGTTCCTACGCACTAATTATCACTCTTTTTGGCTTCTTTATTGGTATTATCGGTATGTTTGTGGGGATTATACCCGCTTTAGTCCAACAATTTCGCCAATTATTTAGTTTATTACCCCAAGCTATAGAAAGACTCTGGGGACAAGTCCATAGTCTTGAGGATTATCTCGATCCTAGTCTGGCCAGTGTCTTACCTGACTTTAAAACACTGCTCGCTCAATTACAACCCCTGATTAACCAAATTGCTGGCCGGGGTTTAAGCATTTTTTACGGTACTTTCGGCATTATCCTCAGCTTACTGCTAATTGTTGCCCTGGGCTTGATGATTCTCGCCGATCCTGCCGCTTACCACCGTTGTTTTCTGCGTTTATTTCCTGCTTTCTACCGTTCTAGGGTACGATCGATCCTAGAACAGTGCGATCGAGATTTAAAAGCTTGGCTGAAAGGGATTTTCTGTCATATGTTGATTATGACCTTGGGTAGTTGCCTGGGTCTATCCCTGATCGGCATTCCCCTCGCTTTTTCCCAATCTATTCTCGCGGGATTTCTCACCTTTATCCCCAACCTCGGGCCAGTTTTAAGCACGATTTTACCCTTTTCTATCGCCCTTCTGGAAGCTCCCTGGCAACCCTGGGCGGTTTTACTACTCTACAGCAGTATTTATCTGTTAATTCAATATTTCGACCGTCATTCACCGCTGCCCATTTTAACAGTGCGGTCGCTCAGGCTCTTACCCGCTTTTACCCTGTTGGCCCAGTTGTTTTTCGCCTCGATTTTTGGCTTTTTAGGGCTATTTCTGGCGGTTCCCCTGGCGCTTATCGGTCGTATTTGGCTAAAGGAAGCTTTGATCGAGGATATTCTCGATCATTGGCGGATTGGGGATAAAAAATCCTAAACTGGGGATCTAGGATTCGAACCTAGGAAATGGCGGGACCAAAACCCGCTGCCTTACCGCTTGGCTAATCCCCATTGGACAGACCTTTTTAATACTAGCATTTATCTCCCCGGTTTTGTCAAGAAGTTGATAAAAATTTTTTACTTCGGGTTTGCGGCAAAAAGTTTTTCGTGGGGTTTGGGGTTTGGGGTTTGGGGTTTGGGGTTTGGGGTGTGGGGTTTTGGGTATGGGCATAGTGTTAACTGCTTTGTCTTATAGCCATTGGGGTTTGCGTTTTGGGGTTTTGGGATTGGGGTTTGGGGTGTGGGGTGTGGGGTGGGGGG
>NZ_JAPZQJ010000455.1:0-2395 GCF_027530405.1 Microcystis sp. LE19-41.2A
CAGGTGGTCAATTACCTAATTTTCAGGGAAAAAATCCCTAAATTTTCCCCCCAATCACTCCAATGGTAGGCACTTTTTCAGGGAAAAAAAGTCTAAAAGCCTTATCCAACAAGGTTTTTAGATTTATTCAGCAAACCCTAAGTAGTCGTGCAAAATTAATTTCCTAGTGAAGATAGGCAAAAGGCAAAAGGCAGGAGGCAAGAGGTGGTTAGATATGTGTAATTAATTTTGCTTAGGTACTTAGCTCAAATTGCCCCTCTCAAACTCCGAAAAACAGCGATCGCCCTTCTTAACCTCAGCTAAAAATGCGATCGCCCCTGATTAAGCAATAGCAAATTCTGTTAATTTACGACTTGCAGGATCATGAAATGCTAAAACAATATCTTCTTTGGGAATCCCTGCTTCTAATAATTGAGAGGTGATTCCTATTTCTGTCCAATCTTGTTCAATATAAACTCTTTCATTTTTAATACGAATATGAATCTGAATATTGTTGATTTTCTTTTTGTTTATCCAACCAATAGACATCCATAGATAATGATCATGATTTTCATCAAAAATCAAACAGGTTTCTAGTTTTTTTTTGGATGAGCTATTCGCAATTTCGTCTAGCTTTGTTAAGGTATTTTGAATAATTTGGCGATAGTTAGTTAGTTTATCCATTGGACAATCTCCTCTTTTTCGATGTTGACAACTAATAAATCTAATTGGTGTCTTTTAATAACGGCTTGAATAGATTTTCGTTGGAAAAAAGTCTCATAAATTTCATCTTTAATAGCCAGATAGATTTCTTGGTATTCATCTTGTCCTAATTGAATAAGATCACGATAAAAAATATATTGCCCCAAAGCCATTTCAAAGTCTTTGATCATTGAAGGGCCAAGAAAGCTTTTAATTTCAATGATAATTTTACGTTGTCTTTGTTCTTCGGAAATATATTTCTCGATCGCCAGGTCTGGATACAATTCAGCGTCTTCAAATTCAATAGGATAAGGATCAGCCGTAATTGTCCAGCCGTCTTTAATTAAGGCATTTTTAACGGCTTTGTGATAGAGGTCTTTTGCTGGCATTTGCCTCCTTCTATTTTGATCACTGGATTTATTATAAGCGATCGCCCTCCTCTTCTCACAGTAAAATAGCGATCGCCTCTTCCAAATTTTTATTAAAAACGCGATCGCCTATCGGTAGATGTCCTTTCGATGTCCAATATCTAAAATAATCACCTTTTTTGCGGAATCATCTATCGCGTAAATAACGCGATAAACTCCAATCCGAATCCGCCAACCTTCTCGTCCTGTCAGTTTGAGACACCCTGCTGGTCTTGGATTGTCAGCTAATGCTCTAATCCCGTCTCGAACTTTCTGATAACTATCTTGGGGAAGATTAGCTAAAGCCTTAGAAGCTTGTTTTTTAATCGCAATAGTGTAATTCATTGACGACTATTTTCAATTTCGGCGATCGCCTCTTCAAAAGGAATTTCTTCCTCTTCCGAAATAGCTAAATCATAGGCTCTAATAGCATTCAATTCTTCAGAATCTTCTAGGAGTTTTCGATATTCCTCTATATCTAAAAGAATACCGATTTGATTACCCTGTTCATCAGTAATATACTTTTGCTTTAATGGCATTGATAATTACCTTGTTTGTTAATTTTATCCCCTATTATAGCTCAAATTTCTCCTTCATCCTCAACTCAACAGCGATCGCCCTTCTCAAACACAATAAAATGCGATCGCTCCAATTAAAGTTAAGATGAGAAACTATACCTCAACTTATCCTAAGAATTAAAGATTAAAAAGTATTTCCTATTCTACAAACTAATGGTATTAATTTAGCTAGAGTTGAGGGTTTGACTTTAGAAAATTGGAATGCTATAATAATGCCTAAATGCCAATATTCGGAATAAGTAATTATGCTATCTTTAGACTTCTTAAGTAGCTGGTTATAATTAAATTAAAAATGGATTTTAGGTTCGATCCCCCCTGCCCCCCTTGATAAGGGGGGTGCCGATCCCCCCTTAGTCCCCCCTTAATCCCCCCTTAATAAGGGGGGCATCTGACAACTTTTAACGCCTACCTACTTAATTAAAGAATTGAATAATAATGGTAGCGAAGTAATAGATATAATTAAAATTTATTCCCCAAACACCATTAAGCAAAAAGTTATGGGAAATCCGACAGCGGGCAATTTCGGCTGGATTGCAACTGCTCAATGAAGACGAAATAGAACAAGAACTTGCTGCACGTCGAGGAGGATGCAGTGAGTCATGAAATTGCTGGCACTTACGGTTTAGCGGCGATGGATGCACTTCATGTTGCTGCTGCGCTGCAAATTCAAGCTGATGAACTAATCACCACCGAAAAGCCAACCAAACCAATGCACCGAGTCAGGGAAAT
>NZ_JAPZQJ010000612.1:0-1202 GCF_027530405.1 Microcystis sp. LE19-41.2A
CATACAGCACGTTACCGAGACCGTTGTAGGCATAGACATACTTATCATCAAGAGCGAGCGCCCTACGGAACATTTCCTCCGCTTCCTTCAGTTTTTTCTGCTCATACAGCACGTTACCGAGATTGTAGTAGGCAGGGACAGACTGATCATCAAGAGCGAGCGCCCTACGGTACATTTCCTCCGCTTCCGTCAGTTTTTTCTGCTCATACAGCACGTTACCGAGATTGTTGTAGGCATAGACAAACTTATCATCAAGCTCGAGCGCCCTACGGTACATTTCCTCGGCTTCCGTCAGTTTTTTCTGGTCTCTCAGCACGTTACCGAGATTGTTGTAGGCATAGACATACTTATCATCAAGAGCGAGCGCCCTACGGTACATTTCCTCCGCTTCCTTCAGTTTTTTCTGGTCATACAGCACGTTACCGAGACCGTTGTAGGCATAGACATACTTATCATCAAGAGCGAGCGCCCTACGGAACATTTCCTCCGCTTCCTTCAGTTTTTTCTGGTCCGACAGCACGTTACCGAGATTGTTGTAGGCATCGACATACTTATCATCAAGAGCGATCGCCCTACGGTACATTTCCTCGGCCTCCGTCAGTTTTTTCTGCCCATATAGTACATTACCTATATTTTTGTAGGTTTCTGGGAGTTTTGGGTCGAGAGCGAGAGCTTTTTGACAGAAAATCAGTGCTTCGTCTAACTTATTTTGACGGAATAGCGCAGCGCAGAGATTGCTAAAAGCCACAGCACTGTTAGGATCAAGCTGAATAATTTGTCGCCAGATTCTTTCGGCTTCCGGGTATTTTTTTTGCGCTTGAGCAGTTTCACCCTGTTGCCATAACTGCTCCAGTGTTTGTGCCACTGTTGTCGGCGGCATGATCATCAATGCCAAAGTTAACACCCAAGCCAGCCGCACCACTTTCATAAGCTGATTTAAAATATTCCATCTATAGGTTAACAGATAGCAATGGAGTCAGGAACATTGCTGCATCTTAGTCGGTTAAGTAAGTAGTTATAATTACATTGAAGATAGATTTTGCCTCTGATCCCCCCTGCTACCTTGATAAGGCTATCCATTAGTCACATCTTTCTTAACATAAAATTTGACAAAAAGAGAAAAGTGTGCCAGATGGCTCAAGGGGGTTCTATGGGGGAACTAATTTGATGAGATAGTTTCCAAGTCTCGCTGATATCATGTA
>NZ_JAPZQJ010000012.1:0-4976 GCF_027530405.1 Microcystis sp. LE19-41.2A
GCTTCCCTTTCCTATACCCTTCCCGACAACGTGGAAAATCTCCTTCTCACTGGTACTGGTAATCTTAATGGCACGGGTAATGGCTTAAATAACCAGATTACAGGGAATAGTGGCAATAATAGCCTCAATGGTGCTGCTGGAATCGATACCCTAATCGGTGGCGCTGGTAACGATACCCTCAATGGTGCTGCTGGAATCGATACTTTAACCGGTGGGGTGGGGACAGACATCTTTATCTTCCAGTTTAGTCAGTCCACCTCGGCAGCCCTAGACCGAGTTACGGATTTTGCTATTGGTGATGATAAGATTGACCTGCTTAGTCAAGCTGGTGGGGCCATTAATGCCCCGGTCGCTTTTACCCGGGCGGCAAATAGCACCACGACCAATATTAACACCATTGTTACTAACGTCTTTACCGATGCTAATGGGGCAACAGCCGGAAATCAAGCTCTCGGAACTAACAGTGCTGTTTTAGTGCGGGACAATAGTTCTTCTACTTACCTAATTATCAACGACGGTACGGGGGGTTTCCAAAGTGCTAATGATTTGGTGATTAATCTCACCGGGTTAACGGGTACTTTACCGGCGCTCGGTACTATTGCGGTCAATAGTTTCTTTGTCTAAATTAATGGGGGGGATTCTTAAATCGAGTTCCCCCATTCACCAGTCATCAACTCATCGGCTCTGACAGGCGATCGCCATTGGTGTGAGTTTCAAACGTAAGCGTCAAAGTTGATCACAGGGAAGGAAATGGCGATCGCAGTGGGAGGCGGTCACTATGGCGTAAACTCAAGGGGGATTAGTGCAATCAGTAACGTTTAGTTAATGACCAATGCACCTGACGACTACGATAGTCCTTGGAAAACGGCTCTGGTGCGGTATTTCCAGGAATTTCTGGCGTTTTACTTTCCGGCGGCTTATGAGTCCATTGATTGGACATTCCCCCATAGGTTTCTGGAGCAAGAACTGGCCCAAATTGTGGCAGATGCGGAATTAGGGCGGCGACGGGTGGACTGTTTGGTAGAAGTGACCCTGACCACGGCCAAGCAGGAATGGGTTTATATTCATGTGGAGGTTCAGGGGCGACCGAATAGAACCTTTGCTGAACGGTTGTTTATTTACAACTATCGGCTTTATGACCGTTACCGTCGCCCGGTTGCAACCTTAGCCGTGTTAGCAGATACAAATCCAAGCTGGCGACCCCAGGGATTCAGCTACGACTTGCTTGGTAGTCGGACAAGCATTGAATTTGCGACAGTAAAAATTCTTGACTACGCCAACTGTCTCAATGCTTTGCTAGACAATCCCAACCCTTTTGCCCTGGTGACTGCGGCCCATTTATTAACCCAACAAACCCGCAATAATCCGTCAGGGCGCTATGACGCCAAGTGGCAGTTGGCTCGATTACTATATGAGAGGGATTGGGATAAGCAACGGATTCTTGATTTGTTTGGCATTATCGACTGGTTAATGAAGTTGCCCCAAGACTTGGAGAAACAACTGTGGACGTCCATTCAAAATTTGGAGAAAAATAAAGCCATGCCCTATGTCTTATCGGTAGAACGTATTGCCCGTCAAGAAGGTCGTCAAGAAGGTCGCCAGGAGGGTCGTCAGGAGGGGCTTCTCGAAGGAGAATCTCTGCTGATTGTGCGACAGTTGTCAAAACGATTTGGTACCCTGAGTCCGGATGTGGTGGCCCAGATTCGTGGGCTGACGGCGTCGCAATTAGAACAGTTGGGGGAGGCTCTCTTGGATTTTCAATCCTTGGCGGATTTGGATAACTGTTTGGATTCCCTTTAAATTCAGGTTTGTTAAGCGACCAGTTTAGTCAGTCCACTGCCGCAGCCCTAGACCGAGTTACGGATTTTGCTATTGGTACTGATAAAATTGACCTGCTTAGTCAAGCTGGTGCGGCAATATCGTACTTTTAGCCCTGAAATATATGATAGCGATGATAGTTTAAAAAATCTAAATCTGGTAAAAAGCGATCGGGAACATTTAAAGTTTTACCGCGATAGTTGATAAAATTTAGTGCTAACGTCTCGCTACCTTGATCCTGAGCCTTTTTTTCGATCTCATGGCCAATAATTAATCTTAAATCCTCATCGAAACTAATTAAACCTCGATCGAAAGCAGTATCATGAGTACGAGCTAGGCACAAGCCATTATGAGGGTTTAAACGCTGTTCAGGAAATTGACTCCAGGGTAATATATGACTAGCTGTTAGTAACAGCGGAATGGGATTTCCTGTAATACAGCAACGATAGTTATATAATGCTAAAATTGTCTTTCTAAAAAAGTTTTGTCCGATTCTAACTTTTCTGATTGCCTCGTTTTCTGTTTTAATCTTTTCCGAAAAATCAAGTCTAGTAAAATCCTCTTGCTGTTCGTTGATAACTCCTAAAAGAACCTGTAATCTTTCCTCACTTTCTAGGGCTAATTCTGTCCAGTTATCCTCGAACTCCTGCCAGATTTGCCGATCAGCTTTACTGATACCTTTTAACCCCTGTACTCCTCGCAATTGATGCCTGGGATCGAGAGAACCAAAATTACATAGTTTCATCACCAGGGCCGATGGTGTTCGCTGTAACTTTTGAGCGACTTCGATAATAATAGGATTATTGGTGTGGAATTGTCCATAGGGAAATTTATAGTATAAATTGAGAGCGATCAGCAGCTCATCCCTTGTCCATAAATTCTTAGTCATAACCCCTAGAAAATACCACCATCAGCCCTGAAATTACTGCTCAAATCAAATCGGGAAAAACTTCGCGCACTGCTGGATGAATTAACCGATGATTGGCGACATTTAACCCCTTAGCGAGGGAAACATCTTGATCCAAGGCTTTTACCCCATGGTCGGCTAATTTAATAACGTAGGGTAGGGTACTATTATTTAAAGCTTGGGTTGCCGTCCAGGGTACTGCTCCAGGCATATTAGGCACTCCATAATGTACTACTCCCGACTCCAGGTAAGTCGGTTGACTGTGGGAAGTGGCCCGCAGGGTTTCCACGCAGCCTCCTTGGTCCACTGCCACATCGACAATTACGGAACCAGGGTTCATTTTGGCGACTAAAGAGCGAGAAACCAGCGTCGGCGCTCGTTTTCCTAAGACTAGCACTGCCCCAATCAATAAATCGGCCTTAGGAACCACATTTTCTAATTGTGCCGGGCTACTATAAAGCAATTCTACCCGGGAACCGAATAAAGTTTCTAAATAGGCCAAGCGCTCGACGTTAATATCTAAAATAGTTACTTTTGCCCCCATACCGATGGCAATTCTGGCCGCTTCCGTACCCACCACACCACCGCCAAGGATAACCACTTGTCCAGGACTCACCCCGGGGAAACCCCCCAGTAAAACTCCTCTACCTCCCTGTTGTTTTTCCAGATAGCGGGCCCCAAATTGCACCGAAAGACGACCGGCAATAACACTCATGGGAGTTAAGAGAGGCAAACGACCATCGGCAAGCTCGACCGTTTCATAAGCGATCGCAGTTGTTCCCGACTCGATTAATGCTTCCGTTAAATAGCGCTCGGCCGCTAGGTGTAAATAGGTGAATAGGAGAGCTTCTTTATTTAAAAAGCCGTATTCTGTCTTAAGCGGCTCTTTTACCTTGACAATTAGCGGTTTATCCCAAACTTGGGCCGCTTTTTCCACAATTTTGGCCCCGGATTTTTGGTAATCTTCATCGCTGAATCCAGCACCCAATCCGGCGGCCGTTTCCACAAATACCCTGTGACCGCGATCATTGAGTACACGCACACTACTGGGACTCAAACCGACGCGAAACTCTTGATCTTTAATCTCTTTGGGAACACCTATTTCCATGGTTTGCTTCTGGGGGACTATTTCTAACTAGGGTATGCTGAAAAAGTTTTTCGGTGGGGGTAGGGTGTGGGGTGTGGGGTGTGGGGTGTGGGGTGTAGGGTTTTAGCCATTTTCAGGGGAAAAGTGCCTGAATTTTCCCCCAGATCACTCCAAGGGCCAGTACTTATCGAACAATGTTTTTAGATTTATTCAGCCAACCCTATAGTTGCGAGTTATCAGGCATACTATTGGGGAATTTTAGCGACTTTTTTGGTATTCTTCTAGCAAATCGATTAAATCTATCTGACATTTGCTGGGTAATAAATCTGCCAGGGAAACTTGCAGATGACCACCTCCGAGGGTGACTTTTATCTCCCGCAGGATAGACATGACTGCATTCTCGCTTAAGCTGTCGTTTTCGAGCAAAGGGAAGACTTTTTCAGCAACGACGCTGTGTAAATGTGCTTCCCGGAGATAGAGATGCCATTTAGCCACGTCAATGTAGATATTGTCGCCGATTTGGGCCGCCAGATTTTCGATGTCCTGAGTTGTGTTAGCCATGGGATGTTACCGAGTAGTTAGCGATCGCCGCTATATAAATCAAATGTCCCACCAATAGAATAGCCCAAATTCCCGTGAACAGATTCAACCAAGTCCAATCGGAGAATTTAATGATATGAAAAAACCACAACCCTGAATTAATCGCTAAAAAACCCGCCACATGAACGGCAAAATTCATGCGATCATCTAAACGTCGGAAAGCGGGATCGTTTTTGCGGTCGGGTTGACGGGGCCAACGGGGAGGCATAAGCAGTGATCAGTTATCAATTATCAGTTATCAGTGTACCGTTTTTTTTAGCTAAGTAGGTAGGTGTTAAAAGTTCTCAGACACCCCCCTTATCAAGGGGGGACTAAGGGGGGACTAAGGGGGATCGGCACCCCCCTTATCAAGGGGGGACTAAGGGGGGATCGGCACCCCCCTTATCAAGGGGGGACTAAGGGGGGATCGGCACCCCCCTTATCAAGCTATCCATTAGTCACATCTTTCTTAACATAAAATTTGACAAAAAGAGAAAAGTGTGCCAGATGGCTCAAGGGGGTTCTATGGGGGAACTAATTTGATGAGATAGTTTCCAAGTCTCGCTGATATCATGTAACCTTCGC
>NZ_JAPZQJ010000502.1:0-9515 GCF_027530405.1 Microcystis sp. LE19-41.2A
ATTGATTTAGATGGAGGAGCCGCCACTCGCAGCAACCGCACTCAATTTATCAAAAGAATGGTAGAATTTGCCCAAAAAACCCAGTGGCAAATACGGCTCATTTACTACCCACCTTACCATAGTAAATATAATCCCATTGAACGGTGTTGGGCCGTCTTAGAGAACTATTGGAATGGGGCAATTTTAGATTCAATTGATGCGGCTCTTAATTGGGCTTCTAACATGACTTGGAAGGGCATAAAGCCTAAGCGTGCATTTGGTAGAAGGAACTTATGAAAAAGGGGTGAAGGTTTTGACTAAAGAATTAGAACAATTGCAACCTTTCAACGCAGCGTTCTGAAACTTTGCCCAAATGGGATGTGACGGTTCTACCCTCCTAGCTGGCATCTTATTTTTACGCAAGTCCCTTAGGCATCGAGCCAGTGGCGGCGCTGGGCGTTGGGGCGGCAGCCCTGGCTCTCGCCCCTCTCATTGGTGCTTTGGGTAATCCAGAGGTAGGAAAGTCTCTAGCAGACTCCGGCCGCGACCTCACCAAAAGTGGCATTAAATGGGGACTAGAAACGTTTGAGAAGGTGCAAGAAACTGTGGCTGAAGCCAGTGAGTCCTGGAATGATCTGGTAGCAGAAGCCGAGGCAGAAATTAGGACTGCCAAGAGTTCAGCCAAGCCCGAGGCACCCACAGAAGTGGAAATTGCCGAATAATGACCCAACCCGGTAGCTCCGGGGTAATCTCAGGAGGATAGAGGTAATGGCCAATCCAGATTCATCAGCCTCAGCAGGGGAACAAGTTACTCAAAATCCCGCCGATTTCCTAGCAGCTGCTGGCGAAGTGGCGAACCAGATAGCGAAGGCGGCAAAAACCGCAGGCGAAGCAGCCGCCCAGCAATGGCAAGCAGCAAGCGACTCCGTTCTCGAAGCCGCTAACCCCCTCCTCAAAGTCACCCAAGATGCAGGCCAAGCTCTCCTGGAAACGGCTGGGTCGGCGGTCAAACCCTTGGCTGAACAAGCCAATCAAGTCGGGCAAACCGCCCTGCAAACGGCAACGGCAACCGCAGAGTCCGTCGTCTCAGCTACCGGGCAAATCGCTGGCCAGATCAGCCAAGCAGTGCATCCAGCGGCCGTGGGTGGTGCTTTTCTAGGGATGTCGGCGGGACAAGTGGCCGGTGGAATGATCGGCGGGGCGATCGGCTCGGCGCTTGGACCGGGGGGGCGGTTTTGGGTGCTCAAGTGGGCGCTTTTGCTGGCAGCACCACCGGAGCAAAGTTAGGCTATGATGTCACCCACGAAATTTTCCGCCCCGAGCCGGACAAGGCTCAGGCGGGAGCAAATCCGATCGAGATCGCAGAACACCTCAGCAAGAAAAGCGGCGAGAAGCTCGGTGAAACCCTGGGGACTGCGGGGGGCGCAATTCTGGGTACGGTAATCGCTGGGCCTGCGGGCGGCATGGTAGGCGCTCTGGCTGGAGGGGTTTTGGGGGGACAGTTAGGAGAAGATACGGCAGTTGCCTTAAATCAACAAGTCGAGCAGCAAGGAAAGCCGTCTCAGGAAGCCTCGCCCGAACAGACAGACGTGAAAGATTGGACGATCAAGACAGGGAGTAGTTTTGTCGGGGAAACAGGAAGTGCTTTGGTCGGAGGGGCGATCGGCAAATTAGTCGCCGGTGCAGCGGGGGCAGAGATCGGTCGGAGCTTAGGAGCGCTCGCAACGCGCTCGCTACGCGAGACCGCTGGCAAGAAAATCGACTGGACATCTCAGCCTCAACCGAGTTCGCCTCCTCAACTACCCCAAGACGCTCAAGAGGAACTCCCCCATGTCAGCTAAAAACAAATTTTTGCTCTTGCTCCTGATCTTCGTACCGATCGCTCTTGCTGCTGAGTGGCTGAAGTTATTCTTAATCTTCGGGTGTGATAGTCGTGATATTTTTTCTCCAAAGTTTTGAAACTGCGCGGCAGAATTTGAATAGCATTATTCATGACTCGATCAATTTTAATCTCCGAGCGATATTTGCGAAAAGAAGCCGGTAAATTCCTTAACTGTTCCTGCACTTCTGCTATCACTAATTTCTCAACAAAATTGAGAGAAGGTTGGTTCATGAAGCAATTTTTTAGCGATCAAAAACTGATTCTATGTTAATACCGATCAATCAAGAATAGAGTGATATTCTCCCGTCGCAATGGTGATTTAACTCACCGTTTTATCCATGCTGATGGCCAAATACCGCCAATTTCGAGACCAGCTAGACCACTAGAAGCATTTATAATGGTTTTACCACGACTATCAGCCAATTTTATCGACAATTTACCTTTGAGGGTATCTTGACAAGCAAAACAGAGACCTTTTTCTGTGGGTACACGCACGCGATCGGGAGGATGATCACTGATCCCGATTAAGACAATGGTATAATCCTCGTTGGTTGCCCTCATTTCCCAGTATCCCCAGGGTTGCACTGTCCAAGTTAGTTGAGAATCCCAGATATAAAACTTATAAAAGCGATTTTGCCAGTGAATACCGATAATTCCCACCGATTCCGTCCAGTGGAGAACTTTCCGGGTAGAACCCACTGCGGTTAAGGTTAAATCGGGATTTTCAGGGAAAGCATTACAATTAATCCAAAACCACTTTTCGGGGAAAGAATAACCCCAATTTTTCTCGCTATAAAAAGGTACATTCTCAAATTGGTAATTTTTTCCCCCATAGGTAATCATTCCTGTTGCTAAACCATGAGCAGTTAAAATCTGCCAACCTGGGTCAAAAATCGGTAAATAAGATAATATTCCTGCTGTTGCTTGGGGTAAACGCTTGTTATCTCCCCAAGTGTACCTAGTTTCAACGCAATAATCCCATTGACAGATTTCTCCAGTGACAGGATCATAAATTCGTCCTTGCTGCTGGTGTGCCGTTGCTTGATAACCTTCTCGAACAGACTCAAAAAAATCTGACGGGGAAAGCAGACGGGGACGGATTTTTAAGTTAGTTTTTCCCCAATGGATAATGGCTAATTGCTGACGACTTGCCCAAAATTTATCCGTATCGGGAAAAGTGCGACAAAGATAATTAGATTCTATGGCTAAAATTTGTACCGCTCCGCCGCTATTGACTTGACCGCCCCTTGGGTCTTGAATAGAATACATAAAGGCGAATCCGTCGGCTAATTGCGGAATCATGACTCGGAAGTACCAACCTTCAAAGAATCGGGGAGTGATACCATCCCAATGGTAGCCAGAATGAGGGGGTTGTGAAGACATCTATGGGTTTATCTTTAGGTATTGATTTTGGCACATCGGGAGCGCGAGCGATTGCTATTGATTCTAGCAAAAATATCGTCGCTGAGGTTCATTATCCTTTCACCGATGCCAATTTTCAGGATTGGCAAAAGGCCCTATTTTATTTATTGGATAATCTAGGGGATTCGGTGCGTTCAGAACTTAAATCGATCGCGATTAATGGTACTTCCTCGACGGTGTTATTATGTGATAATTGGGGTAATCCTCTTTCTGAGGCAATATTATACAATGACGGGCGAGGAATTGCCTTTTTAGAAGCAATTAAAGCTATAGCACCCCCTCACCATCCCGTGATTAGTGCTACCTCCAGTTTAGCTAAATTACTTTGGTGGAGTGAACAAGAAATTTTTTCGCAAGCGCGTTATTTTCTCTCGCAAGCGGATTGGTTAGCATTTCTCCTGCACGGTAAACTGGGAATTAGTGATTATCACAATGCCTTAAAGTTAGGTTATGATCTTGAAAATCTCTGTTATCCCGATTGGTTAGAGAATTTACCGATGTTTAATTTATTACCGCAAATTTTTGCCCCGGGTACAGCGATCGATACTATTAAACCGGATTTAGTGACTCGTTTTGCTATCCCGAAAGATTGTTTAATTTATACGGGAACCACCGACAGCATAGCGGCATTTTTAGCCAGTGGTGCTAATTCTTTAGGGGATGCAGTGACATCTTTAGGTTCAACTTTAGTCTTAAAATTATTAAGTAGCCAGAAAGTTGATGATAGTAACTATGGCATCTATAGTCATCGTTTAGGAAATTTGTGGTTAACTGGTGGGGCATCCAATACGGGAGGAGCAGTGTTAAAGAAGTTTTTTTCTGATCAAGAATTGAGAAATTATAGTTTAGCAATAGATGGACAAAAAGAAAGTAATTTAGATTATTATCCTCTACTAAAAGCGGGCGAGCGCTTTCCCATTAATGATCCTTTTTTACCCGCAAAACTGACTCCTCGCCCCGATAATCCTCGAGAATTTTTGCATGGTTTACTAGAAAGTATTGCCCGCATTGAAGCTTTAGGTTATCAGCGTTTACAGGAATTGGGAGCCAATAAATTAGAGCGAGTTTATAGTGCCGGTGGTGGGGCAAAAAATTCGACTTGGAGAATAATTCGTCAGCGTCATTTAGGGGTTCCTGTGCTTTTATCTAAACAGGAGCAAGCGGCCTATGGTACTGCCCTATTAGCACAGCAATCGGTTACGCTATTGAAATAGTCTCATAAGTAGGGCTTGCTGAAAAAGTTTGTTGGTGGGGTTAGGAGTCGGTCGTCAGGAGTCAGTATTCAGGAGATAGGGTGATAGGGTTTTGGAGCGATAGGGTGATGAGACAGCTTCCCCATTTCCCCATTTCCCCACTTCCCCACTTCCCCACACCCCACACCCTACACCCTACACCCTTCGTTAATTAACCGTAATAGGGTGGCTCATTACCCGGTTTCCATTTGATATTACAGCCTAAACTGGGTTTTTGGTCCGTCGGCGCCGGTTGACCGGCTAAAACCTTGTCAATAGCGGTGCGGAGATCTTTGCCTGTCACCGGTATTCCATTACTAGGACGACTATCATCCAATTGACCGCGATAGACTAGAATCCGCTGACTATCAAAGAGGAAAAAATCGGGAGTACAGGCTGCCGTGTAAGCTTTCGCCACTTCTTGGCTTTCGTCATAGCATAAATTGAATTTAAAGTCAAGGGTTATCGCCATTTTTTTCAAATTTTCGGGCGAATCATCGGGATATTTCTCCACGTCATTAGAACTAATTGCGAGGATGCCCAGATTGGTGTTAGCATAATCGCGACCTAGACGGGTAAGTTCTTCTTGAATGTGTTTAACAAAGGGACAATGTTCACAGAGGAAGATGACTAACAGAGCGGTTTTAGCCGCAAAGCTGTCCAGAGAGATAGTTTCACCCGAAACCACATCGGGTAAGGCAAAACTGGGGGCTTTTGTCCCCAGATCTAACATTGTGGACTCGGTGCGTGCCATAAAGTTTATACTCTTTTCTATAGGGAGGACTGAGATTTTTATAGCATTTCATGCTTCATTGCGCAAATTTAATCCTTAGACACCATCAGTAAACAGTAAACAGTAAACAGTAAACAGTAATCAGTGAACTGATAAGCCATTGACCTATCTAAATTACTGGTTAGAGCTGCAGTAGTCATAGTTCGCAGTGTCCGCTAATTGTGGAATAAAACTACTACAGAAATTCGCCTCTTCATCAGTAGTTTAGCAGCAGATGCCCAAAAACACGCCGAGGTGATTCGCAGACATTGGAGTATTGAAAATAGTCTCCATTGGGTACTCGATATTACATTTAATGAAGATGCCAGTGGGATTCGTCTGGGGTATGGAGCGGAAAACCTAGATCTGTTGCGCCGTTTAAGTCATTAGTAGATTCAATGAGTATATCCATTTATCGAACTCTTGAGTCGAAATGACTGAGTTGCTTTCAATTTACACACATTACAGAAAATCAGAAATTAACCTTCCATACATTGTATCCAGTTCATAACATTCTGGAAAACTTACTGGTAAACTGGCAAACGGCAAACGGCAAACGGCAAACTGGCAAATGGCAAACTTACTGGAAAAATAAAATTATGGGAACTTTGCAAGCAAAAAACCACATCCTCAAACCTGTATTCATCATCATATCAGGATTAGCGATTACTCAAACTATTGGCTGTACAACTTTCAATAGCTATCATCAGAAAAATCAAGTAAACGCCCAAACACCTGCAAAACCAGCACCCCAAGAAATTGTACAAACTGGAGAAGTGCGCCCTTTACCTGGTAGTTTAGATAAAATACCTGTTTTTAATAGCAACAGTCCAGAGTGGATCAAAAATGAAGGTATTCTACTTTCTACTTTTACACCTAATAACAAAAAAGTTCCAGCCGCACATTTAAACTTTCCCATTCAAGGCAGATTTGATTTATTTGCTCATCATTATACCCACAATCCCAAGGATTTACAAACCTTATATATAGGAGTAATTTTACATAATCCCAGTAAAAAACCTATCACTATTAACATTTTACAAGGTGCGAGTTATTTAATGACAGAAGCACCGTTTGTCACCTTGCAACCCTACATAGAAAATAACGATGGTAAAGCATTTTCTGGACCAGGTGCAAGAGCAGTAGCGGATGTTTTGCGGGGAGTACGTCAAAAAGAATTTCCAGCAAGAATAGTCATTGCTGCTGGGGGAAGTCAAATGTTATTAAACCATCCTATCCCAGTCAGAAATTTAGAAAAACCTGTCAATGGGAGATCCAGTTTTTTCCGATTAAATAGCAGTGGTAAAATTTATGCAGCGAGTTGAGCCATGTTTGCGAAAAAAAATGCTGATGGTAGCGAGCGCGCACCCCCATTAAAAGAATGGCAAGACTTATTAAATAACGGTAACTTTGCAGGACCAAGAGATAAAACCCCCACACCCCCAGATGCAAAAGGAGGTCAATTAATTTACAGCAGAGTCGCAGGTATATCCGAAGGTGCAACATGGAAAGCAAACCTCACAGACAACACCAAAACCCAAACCCTGACTATTCCCGAACCAGGTAAAATTATTTCTTATCCCATAGCCAACTTACGGGGTGGAAGGTTAGGAACAGAACAAAGCCAAACCGCAAAAATGCTAGTGCGGTATCCTGATACTGCTTACGAAGCACATGGTAACTATGGGGTAGAATATCAACTCAACATACCTTTAACTAATAACACTAATAAAAATCAGACAGTTAGCATCACTTTAGAAACTCCATTAAAAGAAGATAGACTATCTGAAAAAGGAATTAAATTTAGAAAACCATCATTAGACTTTCCCTTTTTCCGTGGTACAGTGCGTTTAAAATATAGCGATGATCAAGGTAAACAACAAACCCGTTATGTACATTTATGGCATAGAACAGGGCAGGTTTTAGATCCTTTATTAAAACTAGATTTAAAACCAGGAACTCAACTAAAAGTACAATTAGATGTTATTTATCCACCTGATTCTACACCGCCGCAGGTGGTTACAATTAAGACTTTGGAAAATTAAAATAAATTGCAACAGACAAAAATCACTGACTGCCTTGTCTGTTACGGCGAACTGACAGGGGTTAATCTGAGAGGAAGCAAAAAAAAGGGCGTTGCTGAATCAAGGTATGAATGACAATCTTGCACCCATCCAAAAGTTAGTTTGGGTCTAGGTTTTAAAAATCCCACAAAAGAAGATTCATATCTCAAATCAGCAACGCGGGTTGAATGGTACTCAACCCCTCTTTCTTTCCCTCCCCGTTTATCTTGACTCTAATCTCGGAATTTAGCAACAGTTTTCTTGCCTTAAATCCCGGAATTAACCTACTGAAACTGATCTGCCCAATTTTCGATCACACGCTGACTTTCGCGAGCAATAACTAAAGCATTATCGGGGACATTTTTAGTGATAGTTGAACCCGCAGCCACGGTGACATTTTTTCCTAATTTTAAAGGGGCCACTAAAACACTATTTGCCCCAGTTTTTGTGCCACTGCCGATCAGAGTTTGATGTTTTTTCACGCCATCGTAATTAGCAGTAATTGTTCCCGCACCAACGTTCACTTTTTCCCCTAAAGTGGCATCTCCCAGATAGGATAAATGGGCAATATTGGTTTTATTGCCGATGCTACTTTTTTTAATTTCAACAAAATTACCGACTCGACAATTAGCCCCAATTTTCGCTTCTCCGCGCAAATGAGCGTAGGGACCGATGCGACAACCAGAATCCACCTGACTATCAGAAATCACCGAAAATAAGACGGTTACATCGCTGCCTATCCGACTATTTTCGATTAAACTCCCAGGACCTATACGACAACCAGAAGCGATTATCGTCTCACCGCGCAGATGGGTTTGGGGTTCGATAATCACATCGGCACTGAGGGTGACAGTATCCTCAATGGTGACACTATCGGGGTCAATTATGGTGACTCCAGCGGCCATCCAATCATCTTTGACTCTAGTTTGTAGGATATCATAGGCGGCGGCCAATTGTTTGCGATCGTTAATGCCGCTAATTTCTAAAAAGTCCTCCACATCCACGGCCATGACGGGATCGAGAAAATTGACCACATCCGTGAGATAATACTCACCTTGATCGTTATTGGGGGTTAAATTAGGCAGTATAGCCGCTAATCTTGACCAATTAAAGCAGTATATGCCTCCATTAATCCGGTGGTTTTGTCGTTGGGCATCGGTACAGTCTCTTTCTTCCACAATCTGCTTAACGAGATTATTGCCATCACAAAAAACTCGACCGTAACCTTTCGGGTTAGGGAGGTTAGCAGTTAAGAGGGTGGCAGCGTTACCATGGTCTTGATGAATCTGGAGAAGATTTTGCAAGGTTTCGGGACGCAATAGGGGAACATCGCCATTTAAGACCAACAAATCCCCCTGAAAGTCCTCTAAATGGGGGATTAACTGCTGAATAGCATGGCCAGTGCCTAACTGTTCCTTTTGTTCAACAAATTCGATATCATCGAGATGCTGTAGAGTATTTCGCACCTGTTGCCCTTGATAACCGATAATCACCAGTTTTCGCTGGGGATGTAAGGATTCGCTGACATTAAGCACCCGTTCCACTAGCGAGCGACTGCCGAGGGGATGTAAAACTTTCGGAAGACTGGACTTCATTCGGGTTCCCTTACCCGCCGCTAAAATTGCTACCGCTACCATGGTCATGCTTGCCAATATCGTTCGCGACTGAGTATATCGCACTCCGATCCCCTTGGTTGCAAGAATTTTTCCCCTCTTTCATCCTGTGCCAGTTGAGAAACTACCATAAAAAGGTTTTCTTTAAGACATTGTTAAGGTACTATATACAAATTGAAACAATTAAACATAATCAGCACTCTATAGATACCGCTATGACAACTGTACTAACTAAGGAATCCTCCGCCATGAAACAGATTCGCACCACCTACCAAGCTGACCAACAGGTGAAATACCTGCATCTAGAAGCGGAAATCGAGGTACTGCTGCAACAACTGCAAAACCTCAAGCGCAAAAACCAAGAGAATCAAAACCTAAATTAAAGAAAATTTCCCGGTTCTTCGTTACCTGGTATGGTTCGATAGGGGGGCATAAATCGACTAAATCCTTATCTGGCAAGAGACTTAATTGATTAGTTCGCTCTAGATCAAAAATAATTGACAAAAATCGCCAAATGCCTTTCTATATAAGGGTTCCATCCCTTATAACCCC
>NZ_JAPZQJ010000283.1:0-25080 GCF_027530405.1 Microcystis sp. LE19-41.2A
GTTGGGTAAGTTAACTGACCGACCAACATTACGCTGGATATTTCAGAACTTTCAAGGGATTCATCTCCTACGTATTCAAGACAATCAAAAGATTAGCAACTTAACGGATGAGAGGCGCAACATTTTGAGATTTTTTCCCAAACCTTGCCAGGAATATTATCTCTTATCTTGACCAGATGGATTGACTTCAAGGGGTGACAAAACTTAAGCACTACTCGAACATCTCCCCCTAGATGTTAAGTCTGATTGCCCAGTCATTCTCAACAAGCACTGTTTATTGAGAATGACCGGGGGAACCCTGAAATTTTCGGCTTAGTTGGCGGCAGCTTGCCGCCAACTCACTCCTCTAGATAAGTATTTTGACTCACGCCCCTTCCTCTTTTGAGACGTTGTGACACTTAGGGTGCGGAATGTGGGATCTAATGTTCAAAATTCGTGCGTTACGCTGACGCTAACACACCCTACTGGATTGTTTCAGTGCGATGCCGAAGGCACTGCATAGCAGTACGCTATCGCTGTAGGGTGCGTTCCTTAATGCAAGTCCTACTGCTCCACCAATAGATTTTGGGGAACGCACCCTGCACATTGATTGAAGCTGTGAGTCTAAGTGGGATGACGAAGGCACTGCCTAGCAGTACGCCGATCTGGTCGCGCAAGGGGCGGACTATAATGAACGGTGAACCTGATTGGTCAGAAAAAATTGACCAATATTTGTCTGGTGAAACCATTGACCATTAAGTGGATTCTAAGGAGCTAAGGGAATGACCTGGACGGCAAACCAACAAGCGAAAATTATCCGTACAGAGCGTGGGCTAACGATTGCTGGCACACGCACTAGCCTCTATGATGTGATCGATCTCCTAAAAGCTGATTATCCTGCTAAACTGATTCGCGACACATTTAACCTCACGGACGCGCAAATTGACGCAGCTTTGTCCTACATTACGGCAACCCAAGCTCAGGTCGAGGTTGAATATCAAGAGGTTCTTCAAAATAGAGAAGAAATTCGTCAGTACTGGGAAGATCGTAACCGCGAACGCTTTGCTCGAATTGCAGCAATGCCACATAAACCAGGGCAAGAAGCGTTTTGGGCAAAGCTTGAGGAGCAGAGAGCCAGACGTGCCGCACAAAAACAATGACTTTCTTAGTTGACTACAACCTCGACGGTTATGCGCTGATTTTTCTTGGTATATTGGCAAAACGTGGTTGGCTTGAGTTTCAGTCTGTCCAATTTGTCACCTTTAGAGAGGTTGGATTGTCGATGGAAAGTAGCGATCGCGTAGTCTGGCGCTATGCTCAAGAACAGCAGATGATGATTCTTACTGCTAACCGAAATATGAAGGGTGATGATTCCCTTGAGCAGGTTATGCGAGAAGAGAACACAGAGAACTCGTTTCCAGTGTTGACGATGGGAAATCTCGATCGTTTGAGTGAAGCTGAGTATAGAGAGCGCTGCGCTGAACGACTGATCGAAATTGCTGTAGATCTTGATAATTACAAGGGGGTTGGTCGGTTATTCATTCCATGATATTGTCGGCTACGCTTGAAAATTAAGGCGATCGCAGTCTTATCGGTGAGATGCACGGCATAACTTAGCCGTTATGCGGCAAGTTTCTGAATAGATCGCAATCGCTGTAGGGTGCGTTCCCTAATGCAGGATTTTTGAGAACGCACCATGCACATTGATTGAAGCTGTCAGTCTAAGTGCGATGCCGAAGGCACTGCATAGCAGTACGCCGATCTGGTAGGGTGCGTTAATGAAATGTAACGCACCTTATCTAATGTTCAAAATCCGTGCGTTACGCTGACGCTAACACACCCTACTGGACTGTCTCAGTGCGATAATGCAAGTCCTACTGCTCCACCAATAGATTTTGGGGAACGCACCATGCACATTGATGGAAGTCGTTAGACCGCTTCAATTTTAGGGTAATAGTTGCTAAAGTCCGCTAACTTCACCAGTGAACCCACCTAGGGAGAGGTTTTTGATCGCTAAAAAATTCTTTCCTCTCCATAAAAACGATAAAATCTCTATTCTGCAAGCATAAAGAGGCTTCAGGCAAATTTAAAGGCACATTTAAGCCGTATAAATCGAATATTTCCAGTTTTTTCAGCTAATCAAGCCATTAATGGCTTGATTTCTTTGCATCTAACCCAAACAGTATAATTTTTTCTCCGATGTATTGAAATTGTTTTTTATTTCATATAAAATACAATCTCAGAGAAAATACCTAGCAATCTCCCATAAATAAACAAAGGAGCCGATGACATCGTGATCCCTGATCCTAGATCCCCAAAACCGAAAACCCTCTTACCTTTTATTTCTCTAGCTACGGCTGCCGTCGTCACAACGGGAATCGGACTAACTTTTAGTCCCCTATCAGCATCGAGTAAGCTGCTGGCAGCTGCGGATAAAGAGCAAGCTAAACAACAAACCGTGGAAATCACCCTGGTTTCCTACGCGGTGACTCAATCGGCCTACTCGAAAATCATCCCTCTATTCGTCAACAAATGGAAAAGAGAGAAAAAACAGGATGTAGTGATTAAACAGAGTTATGGCGGCTCTGGTTCCCAAACCCGCGCTGTTATCGACGGATTAGATGCAGATGTGGTAAATTTGGCCATCGGTTCCGATGTGGAACGCTTGCAAAAAGCGGGTTTAGTTAACCCCGGTTGGCAGAAAGAACTCCCCAATAACGCCATCGCCACTCGTTCCGTGGTAGCCTTAGTTACTCGTCAGGGCAATCCCAAAGGAATCCGCAACTGGCCAGATCTAGCCAAATCGGGGATTAAAGTCATCACTGCCAACCCGAAAACCTCTGGGGTGGCCCGGTGGAATTTTCTGGCCCTGTGGGGATCGGTAACTCGGACCGGCGGCAATGAAGCACAAGCGACCAATTTCGTCCGCAATGTCTATAAAAACGTGCCTGTACTACCCAAAGATGCCCGGGAAGCCAGCGATGTCTTCTTTAAACAGGATCAGGGGGATGTGCTGCTTAACTACGAAAACGAAGTGATTCTGGCCCGTCAAAAAGGAGAAACCGGTTTTTCCTATACTATTCCTCCGGTCAATGTTTCGATCGATCCGCCCGTGGCCGTAGTGGATAAAATAGTCGATAAACGCAAAACCCGGGAAGTAGCGACAGCTTTTGCCCAATTTCTCTTTACTCCGGAAGCGCAGCGGGAATTCGCCAAGGTGGGTTTCCGTCCCGTTAATGCTAATGTGGCTAAAGAGTTTAGTAAACAATATCCAAAAGTGTCGAATCTGTTCCCCTATACGGCGGTTGGTAGTTGGGATGCGATCCAGAAAAAATTCTTCGCTGATGGGGCGATTTTTGACCAAATTCAGCGTTAATTAGTAGTAGGCCGTCAGCCGTTAGCTAAGTAAGTGGTTCTGATTAATTGATCCCCCCTTAATCCCCCCTTAATAAGGGGGGTATCTGACAATTTTCAACACCTACTTACTTAGATAGAGCTTGCTGAATAAATCTAAAAACCTTGTTGGATAAGGCTTTTAGACTTTTTTGACCTCAAAAAGTGCCGACCATTGGAGGGATCGGGGGTAAAATTTAGGGATTTTTTCCCTGAAAATTAGGTAACTGACTACCTCAAAATCGGTAAAACCCTACACCCCACACCCCACACCCCACACCCTGCCCCCACCAACAAACTTTTTCAGCAAACCCTAGATAGCTGATGGCAAAAAAACAAAACTAATAGTTAGTAACTAAAAAAAGATGTATCTACTTGACAAAATCAAAAACGGAAGCCTGGTATTGATTGGTTACTTATTATCGCCCCTATGTTGGTGGAATGATCTAATTTTTAATCTGCCGATCGCCTACGGTTTCGGTCGTTTAATTGCTTGCTTACACGCCGATTTTTTTCTACCCGCAGCCGTGGTTGGTTATTGGTTATCTAATCTTGTGGGAATCCTACTGATGCAATTCGGGACGAAAGAATTAATCGGTGGAGAGAAAGAAGAACGCAATTGGTCAAAAGAATTAAGAAATGGATTACTTTCCTCGACTGCCTATACATTAGTTATTCTGGTCTTGCTCCATTTTCAGGTATTAGAAATGCCCCTGTTATCCTCGATCGCCACTTTTTCCCCGTGATTCCCAAAACTTACTTAAACAATAGCTTAATTTTCTTAGCCATCTTGTTAACATCCCTAACTTTTACGGATTTAGCGATCGCTATTCGCCAGCAGCCGCAAGGATTTGCGTGGGAAAAATCCCTGATGCTATCTATTCATCAAACCGCTAATTTAAACCTCAATTTTTTGGCGATAAAACTAACGGGATTAGGCACTTATTGGGGAGTGTCCCCGATACTGACAATTTTACTGCTGATTTTTGCCCTAAAAAAATACTGGTATGGGTTCGCTTATCTCCTTGTGACCATGGCGGGAGGTTGGGCTATTAGTTATAACCTCAAGATGCTTTTTCGTCGGAATCGCCCGCAATTTTGGGAGTTATTTTATCCCTTACCCCACGATTTTGCCTTCCCTAGCGGTCATGCTTTATTTAGTTCCCTGTTAGTCATTTCTTTACTGATCCTATCTTGGAGAACGCGCTGGTTTTTCGGGGTAGTTTTACTGGGGATTCCGTTGGTTTTGGTTATTGCTTGGACCCGTCTTTATTTAGGAGTTCACTTTCCTAGTGATATCCTTGCCGCTTGGCTTTTAGCGATCGCTTGGTCTCTCCTAGTTCATATCTGGTGGCAACAGTTATTAGAGACACCCAAGGCGATCAACACCCAAGAAGAAATTAATAATTAATCGGCCTACTTGCTGCAAAAAAAATATCACGTTATACCTAAATTTTTGGAGAAAGCTAATCAAAGCCCTATAGTAATTATCGTTTGATACTCGTCGCTGACACTGAATCATGAAACCAAAACTGCGTCAAGGGAAGGGTCTATCCCTGGGACGGTTTCAAAGCCGTCCCCTTGCTTTTTTCACTTTAGTTCTCCTCTGCATTTTAACCTTTACCTTAGCCCCGTCATCGCCCCTGATGGCCACGTCTAAATCTGAGACTAAGATAGACTTTGTATCGCCGGTTTGGGTAGCACAAAATCTCAACGATCCGAAGTTAAAAATTCTCGATGTGCGGATTAACCCTTTGGAATATATCACCGGTCATTTACCGAAAGCGGTGAATATAGCCGACAATAATTTTCGTGGTCCAAACGGATTTTTGCCGGTTCAATATTGGCAAGAGGATAAAATTGGCAGTCTCTTTGCCGCCGCGGGAATCACTAATGGCGATCGAGTGCTGGTATATTCCGATGGTCGCGATGTCTTGGGGGCAACCATGGTCGCCTATTTACTAGAGCGATCGGGTTTCCGAGATGTGGCGGTCTTAGATGGCGGGTTTAAGGGTTATAAGGGTTCCGAACAAAAGGTAACTAAAGAATTCCCTAAATATCAAGCAGGGAGCTTTACTGTCCGTGATAATCCCTCGATTCGGGTAAATTTAGCAGAAGTAGAGAAATTGATCGGCAAACCCGATGTGGTTTTTATCGATCCTAGACCGGAAGAACTTTTTCAGGGGAAACAGGATATCTGGCTGAGAAATGGTCATATTCCGGGGGCGAAAAATATACCCTGGCCGACTTTTACGGAAGCGAATAATCCCGATGAATCCCTGAAAAATCCCCATAAATTGAAATCTTTAGACGAAATCAGGAAGATTCTTGCCCAACGCAACATCAAGCCCTCGGATAATATTATTGTCAGTTGCAGTACGGGACGGGAAGCGACTTTACAGTATGTTGTCCTCAAACATCTGCTCGGTTATCCCAAGGTGCGAATTTATGAGGGTTCTTGGACAGAGTACAGTACCACGGAGCTGCCCGTCGCTACCGGGCCAGAAAAAGCAGTCTAAAGTCAAGTTTGTCGGTTTATACTCGTTGTGTTTAACCATCTTACCCAAGATGGTTTTTTTGTTGGGGTAGGTTCCCGACGACGACTAAGTGAGGGTTTGCTGAATAAATCTAAAAATCTTGTTGGATAAGGTTTTTAGACTTTTTTTCTCTCAAAAATTGCCGACCATTGGAGTGATTGGGGGGAAAATTCCGGGACTTTTTCCCTGAAAATTAGGTAGTTGACCACCTGAAAATCGATAAAACCCCACTTCCCCACACCCCACACCCCACACCCCACACCCCACACCCCACACCCCACACCCTGCCACCACCGAAAAACTTTTTCAGCAAGCCCTAAGTTAGACGGACGCAAAAAAACCTCGGCGCTCATCCCGAGGTGAATTTAGGAGATATGAGCTTATGTTGACGTAAATTAGCTAAGGGCGTTGATCACATAATCAATGTAGGAATTAGCTTCTACAGCAGCATCCCCAGTTAATCCGTGATTGGTTTTGATGTATTTTAAGGCTTCGATATACCAACTAGGAGATAGCTCAAAGGCGCTATTAATTTCACTCAAACCGGCGACTAGATATTCATCGATCGGGCCTGTACCCCCTACCACGAGGGCATAGGTGATAATTCGGATATAGTAGCCGATATCACGAACGCACTTGGATTTCCCTCGCTCATCGTAGGCATAGTTCGGCCCCTGGAGTTGGGTGGTGTAGGGAAATTTTTGATAGACAGCGTTGGCTGCTTCTTGGGCTAAACTGGGGGCTTTTTGGGCGAGGATTTTTACCGCTTCTAGGGTGATGGCGGCCTGACGGAAACGACCGAACGCTACTTGTAATTCAGCACTGCTGAGAAAACGGCCTTGGGAATCGGCAGTAGCTACCGCTTCGGTTAAAGGTGTTTTGGTCATGGATGGAATTGCTCCTACAAAAGTTTAATCGGATTGAGATAAGAAAGTCACAGCATCAGGAAACTGCCGCCGCCGCTCGATCGAAGTAAGAAGCGACTTCTGCTAGTAAAGAACTGCAATCCCCGCGAGTGATCCCGTTGGGATCGGCCGCTAGGGCAAGGGAAGCGTCTTTGAGCTTGAGAATTCCGGCCGCAACAGAAGCTCCCGGAACTCCCAGGGCGACGTAGGTTTCCCGGAGACCGTTCAAGGCGCGATCATCGAGGATGCTGGCATCGCCGGTGAAGGTGGCATAGGTAACGTAGCGCAGGATAATTTCCAAATCCCGCAAGCAGGCGGCGGCACGACGGTTTGTATAGGCGTTGCCACCGGGGGCAACTAAAACGGGCTGTTCTGAAAACAAACTACGCGCGGCATCGGTAACGATCGCAGAAGAATTACTGGAAAGACGATTGACCACATCCACGCGTTTATTACCATCTTTGACGAAGGCAATTAGGGCATTGACTTGATTCTCGCTCAGGTATTCCCCGCGGGTATCGGCCTGAGAAACGACTTTGGCAAAGGCATCTAACACCATAGTTTTCATCTCCTATAATGATGATTGGTTTCGGCAAAATATCGAGGTTGATTGCTCTGGCTTTTCTTTATTTTTTCCGATAAAGTATCTAGGAGTTTTTTTCTTGGGACTATACTATCGTCCTTGAAAAAAAATTACTCTACCTTGGCCAGATTTTTTTGTATATCGAGGAACAATTCTTGTTAATTGAATTTAGCGTTGATAGGCGCTTCCAGACATACTTAGTTTTTGCCATGAATTATTTTATAAACCATTTTCCTACTTTTATTTATTAAAAATTGTTTCCTAAAAAACCAGCAAAAAAATAATTTTTTAGGATAAATCTCAGAAAACTTTCTTAAATGTGTAACCCGATACTAAGAAAAAGTATCGCTCTTTTCATATCTCTAATAATTTGTTTAAGTTGTTTAAATAAATGTGCTTTTATATACTAATAATAATTAACTAAATTGAGAGAAATTTCCCAAGACGATTTGAGCGATTGTGCTTCGATATACAAAAAAAGTGGCAAGGCAAAAAAATCGACAGGGATAATCCCCGCCGACGTTGTGATCAGAGGTGCCAACACCAGCATTTTGCAGTGTACTCTGACTTAAAAAGTATTGTAAAACATCTTAAATACATATATAATCAAAAATAGCCAACAAATACAAAGCAAGTGGGATTATGCCGATCGCAAGAGACATCACCCAATTGGTAGGACGGACTCCCCTAGTCCAACTGAATCGAATCCCAGTGGCAGAGGGAGTAAAAGCCCGCATCGTCGTCAAACTGGAAAGTATGAACCCCGCCGCCTCGGTTAAGGATCGCATCGGGGTCAGTATGGTGGAGGACGCTGAAGCCGCCGGACTAATTCACCCCGATAAAACAATTCTGGTGGAACCCACTTCCGGTAATACCGGCATCGCCCTAGCCATGGTAGCGGCGGCCAAAGGCTATCGCTTAGTCCTGACTATGCCCGAAACCATGAGTTTAGAACGACGGGCGATGTTAAAAGCTTACGGGGCGCAATTAGAATTAACCCCGGGTAGCCAAGGCATGAAAGGAGCGATCGCCCGGGCCGAGGAAATAGTCGAAAATACCCCCAACGCCTATAGTTTGCAACAGTTCCGCAACCCGGCTAACCCGAAAATTCACCGAGAAACCACCGCCGAGGAAATCTGGGCCGATACCGATGGCCTGGTAGATATCGTTATCGGTGGCGTGGGAACCGGGGGAACCATTACCGGTATTGCCGAAACCATTAAACCCCGTCGTCCCCAATTTCAAGCGATCGCAGTTGAACCCTCTAATAGTCCCGTCTTATCGGGGGGACCACCCGGTCCGCACAAAATCCAAGGCATCGGCGCCGGTTTTATCCCGGCAATTTTCCGACCGGAATTGATCGATGAGGTGATTATCGTCGATGATACGGACGCTTTCGCCTACGCGCGACGGTTAGCTCGTCAGGAGGGACTACTATCGGGCATCTCGGCCGGGGCCGCTTTATGGGCGGCAATTCAGGTGGGCAAAAGACCCGAAAACGAAGATAAATTAATCGTCATGATTCAGCCTAGTTTCGGGGAACGTTACCTCAGCACAGCCCTGTTTAAAGACCTCGAAGATATCGACTAATAGGACAATAAATCGATGGAATTTGCAACGAGGGCAATTCATGGGGGGCAAGAACCAGACTCTAGCCATGGTGCGGTAACGATTTCCACCTATAACACCGGCTTTACTAGGATTATCGATTGGGATCGAGAATAGGAACGATTTAAAGCGGCATCTGGAAAAGGCCTTGATTGGTTAGGCGAAGTTTTTATCTCATTTGATGGGTTAAACAATGTTTTTTGACTCGGAAGATTGGCAAACGATTATTTTTCGGCTCAGTATGGCTATGGCCGTCGGCTGTCTGATTGGTTATAACCGACAGCGAGGCGGTCGTCCGGCTGGATTGAGAACTTTTATCATCGTTAGTCTCGGAGCTGCCATGTTCGTGATGATTCCCCTACAAGCGGAAGGAGATGTGGGTTATGCGTCTTCTAATGCCCTCAGTCGCACTATTCAAGGGGTCGCTTCTGGTGTCGGTTTTTTAGGGGCGGGAATCATCCTACAACAATCCCATCGGGAACTAAATAAGGTACAAGTGAAAGGTTTGACTTCGGCGGCGACTATCTGGTTAGCGGCAGGATTAGGCGCGGCTTCTGGTTGCGGTTTATGGCAGATGGTTCTGGTGGGAACTCTATTCTCTCTGTGCACTTTAAGTGGCATTAAACGACTTAAGAAAAATAAATCTTTAGGCAAATATATTAAAGGTCGTAAGAAAATATCTACGATTAATCAAGAAATAAATCCATCGGATAATTCAGCATCTCATTAATAAAAAAAGTGATAAAAATTAATTTTTCTTGAGAGGACAAAAGCTTTTCTTTACTGGCTTTTACCTCGAAAAGATTATGTTTTTTCTGCAATTTATTGGTCAAAAAAATATAATAAATTTTTTATAAAATTTATTATAAACGAATACAAAACAAAAATTTTATGTGATAATATTTAGATAGAGTAACCACTTTTCTGAACAGGAGAAAATTCAACTATGATCAACCGAAATAAGAGCTTTCAAAGCCTCAAAAATCAAGTTTTCCGGCTGCTGATTTTCCTCTTAACTGTCACTTTGCTCCTAGGAGGAAGGGGAAATGCGATCGCCTTGCCCCTACTCCCCGAACAGTTGGCCGTCATCGACCGTGCAACGGCAACGGGTGGCACCGTGGTGGAACCCGTTAAGAAAAAAAATGAGGTTTCTAGCCCAAAAATTCTGGAAGATGCCCAAATTGCCTATGAAAAAGCCATCCAAGCGACAAAATCGGCTATCGATGACCTAAAGGCTCAACTAGCCGCTCCTTCTCTCGACAAGAAGATTATCGAAGCTCAACAGGACAACCTAGAGGACTTAGCGGATAATATTGACGATCTAGGGGAAAAAGTGAGTAAATTTACGAAAAAATTGACCAAATCTGGGGCTAAACTCAGTGAAACCCTGCAAAACAACCTTATTACCCTAGAAAATAGCCTCGTTAATACCTCCGAGACGATCGATATCTTAGCCGACGACACCGAACGACTCAAAGACAATGCTTCCCCTTTCCTGAAAACTCGCGTAGAAAAGACCATCGACGCTGTTAAACAGACTCTACAGGAAAGCGATCGAGCTTGGCAAGAACTGATCTCCTCGGCCACAACGGAACTGGAGAAGACTAGCACCCCGAAATAAATAGGGCTTGCAAGGGCATACAATCGGTCTTTTTTGGGGTAATTATCGTTTTTACCCCAAAATTATCAAATCCGATCCCTAATAGCTGTCTCCCGTCTCCTGTCTCCTGTCTCCTGTCTCGGAGTCTCGACTAGAAAATTAATTTTGCACGACTACTTACCAATCATGACGCTTACCTATCAACCACCAACCCCCCATCGCTGGCACTTTGATAATCGGGCGATTTTGCCCCTCAGAAACCCTAATTTCTGGAAAATCGAGAGTGGAGTCGTGAAAACCTCCACCTGGTTAGAAGATGGAACCCTGATCGTCTTGGGATTGTGGGGACCTGGCAGTTTTGTCGGTAAAACCCTAGAGAGAGTCAATCCCTATCAAGTTGAGTGCATCACTCCTGTACAAGCAGTTTCCTTTTCCACAGTTGAGAGTTATCAAATGGCAGAAATTCTGCTGTCTCATCTTCAGCAAGCACAAGAGCTAAGTATTATTCGTAGCTACAAACGTACTGATATTATGGTTGTGAAATTACTGTCATGGTTAGGCAATCAATTTGGTAAACAAACCGGTACCGGACAATTAATTGATGTGCGTCTAACTCATCAGGATATCGCTGACTTATTAGGAACTACTAGAGTCACAATTACCCGCGCACTTAATCATCTTGAACAACAAGGGGCCGTGGAACGTCTTCCCGTCCATCGTCTTCTTTTACGAGAGGAGGAAATCTGGCACTACGAGATTTAGAATGGGAAGGATTATCTCTTTTTTCAATCTATGAATTGGTTAGTAGCCCTTTTAATTACTAGCGTGACGAGTTTTGTAGCCACAAATCTCGATGATCTGATGGTGCTAATGTTGTTTTTCTCGCGACTTAATGCTAATTTTCGACCTCGACACCTGATTGTTGGTCAATACCTCGGTTTTACCCTGATTCTCCTAGCTAGTTCCCTCGGTTTACTATTTGGGTTACTGGTTTCTAAAGAATGGATTGGTCTATTAGGATTTATTCCTTTGATTATCGGCATTAAACAACTTTTGTCAAGGGAAAATGAGGATTATATTCAAGAAGTAAGAGAAGATGTTAATTATTCTAAAAATCGCTCCTTTTTTCCTCGTTTTCCCTCCCAAACCTATTACGTTGCTGCCGTGACCGTGGCTAACGGCGGTGATAATATTGGTATTTATACCTCTCTTTTTGCCAATAATTCCCCGATGCACGTCTTAATTATCATGATAATTTTTTATCTCATGATGGGGATTTGGTGCGCCCTAGCCTATTTTTTGATTACCCATCCCAGGATAGCTAAAGTGGTTACAAACTACGGACATAAAATTAGTCCTTTTATCTATATTTTTCTAGGGATTTATATATTAGTTGACAGCCGATCCTATCGTTTATTTTTAATGTCTTAACCAAGAATGCCTAAAAATCGTCTTTTAGCTAGACCAAGTAATAAGTACCTAAGCAAAATTAATTACACATATCTAACCCCGCTCTTGCCTCTTGCCTCTTGCCTTTTGCCTTTCTTCACTAGGAAATTTATTTTGCACGACTACTTAGTATGAGCTACATTGACCGGAATCAATTTTCTGCAACTTTCGACATCGCCATTATCGGGGGAGGATTTAGTGGTTCCCTCGTGACGGCGAACCTGTTACGCGACACGGGGACTCCATTATCGATCGCCCTGATCGAGCGCCGAAAACCCCTCGGTACGGGGATCGCCTACGGAACGCGAGACAGCGGCCACCTGCTCAATATTCCTGCGGGCAAAATGAGCGCCTTCGAGGACGATCCCGAACATTTCCTCCACTGGTTAGCGGATAACGGCTATCGATCGATCGATCCGGCCAGCTTCGTACCGCGTCTAGTGTACGGCAAATACATCCGCTCGATCCTAGAAGAAGCGCGGGACAACGCCATTGCCGATCACCGTCTGGAAACGTTTACCGATGCGGCGATCGATCTGGCACTCGACGGGGAAAAGGCGACGATTACCCTCAAAGGAGGCAAGAAAATCAGCGCCGCTAAAGTAGTTCTGGCGCTGGGCAATTTTCCCGCAACGGTTCCCCAACCCCTCGCGTCCCTCAATTCCCCCTATCTCCGCGACGCTTGGGAGACGGACACACTCGCCGAGCTAAAACCCGACGGGACGATTCTGCTCGTCGGTACGGGGTTAACGATGGTGGATATGGTGGTTTCCCTAGCACAAAGGGGATTCACGGGCAAAATCCACGCAGTTTCCCGTCATGGCCTGATCCCTCGATCGCACCGACCCACCGATCCCTATCCCCCGTTCCTCACCCTCGAAACCGCGCCCCAGACCACCCGGGGACTCCTAGGGCGGATTCGCGCGGAGGTAAAAACCGCAGAGAGTCAAGGTCACGACTGGCGCGCCGTTTTAAACGCCTTACGTCCGATATCTCAAGGTCTATGGCATTGTCTGCCGATAGGGGAACGCGCCAGATTTCTACGCCACCTGAAAGCCTATTGGGAGGTTCTTCGCCATCGCCTCGCCGACGAGATCGCCAGTATCCTCGATGAGGCCGTAGAATCGGGACAATTAACCTATCATGGGGGAAGAATTGAAACTGCCGAGGATAAAAACGGCTGTGTAGAGGTTACTATCCGTCAACGGGGAACGGGAAACCTCTTAAACCTAACCGTCGATCGAATTATTAACTGTACCGGCGCGGGTAACGATTACGCGACCATAACCGATCCCCTCGTCGTTCATCTTCGCCAACGGGGGTTAATCCGTCCCCATCCTTTGAATTGTGGCATCGAAACCGCGGACAACGGGGCGATTCTCAGGCCAGACGGTACGGCATCGGACACGCTGTACACCTTGGGAAATCCCCGCAAAGGCGATCTCTGGGAAACCACCGCCATTCCCGAACTGCGTTTACAGGCGGCCGAACTGGCCCGGGATTTGTTGCGATCGCTGAAAGAGAGAATTTCTCTCCCCGCGGCCTACTCGATCGCATTCCGGCCGGCAGCGCCGATTTTCCGCCAGCTTTTCGATAGGGAATCGAGTACCTACACCTATCTGATCGCTGATTCGGGTACGGGGGAGGCGATTTTAATCGATCCGGTCCTCGAACAGGTTGATCGCGATCGGCAGATTCTTTGGCAGTTGGGGTTAACTCTAGGCTACACGATGGAAACCCATGTCCACGCCGACCATATCACCGGAGCGCACCGCTTACGGGAGTTAACCAACTGTTCGATCCTCGTTCCCGAAAACGCCGAAGTGAGCGATATCGATGGTTATGTGCGCGATGGCGACCTCTGGACCGTGGCAGGTCAGCAGCTAAAAGCGATCGCCACTCCGGGCCACACCGATAGTCATATAGCCTATCTCATCGATGAAAAACGCCTATTAACGGGGGATGCACTCTTAATTCGCGGTTGCGGTCGTACCGATTTTCAGAAGGGTTCGCCGGAAGTCCTATACAAGACGGTGACGGAGAAGTTGTTCACTCTCCCCGACGATACGCTAGTTTACCCCTGTCACGATTATCTGGGAAGAACGGTCTCCTCGATCGGTGAGGAAAAGCGCTGGAATCCCCGTTTCGCTGGCCGCAATCGCGAGGATTTTATTCAGTTAATGAATAATCTCAATCTCCCCTATCCCAAGAAGATGACCGCTGCCTTAAGTGCCAACGCACGGGGTGGTAAGGTGGTTTTCGTCATGGATTATCAGATTTAGTGAATATTTTATTTTAAAAATTTTTCTTTTTAGGTTTAGGAGGCCGTTCTATACTTTTAGGGGAGGGAGGTGATTGAGGCGGTTTTTGCAATAATTCAATAAGAGTTTGAATAATTGCATCTACGACTTCATCTCTCAAAGTCCCGCATTTTCTTCTAAATAATTCTCTATCAAGTGTAGATATGCAGTCCGGTCTAACATAAGAAGCTTCGTATCCATCATCTAGATGTCCTTCTTTAAAATCCCTCCGCTTAATTTCGATCATCCCCGATCTTTTATTAGAATTGCTAGTTATGTAAGCGCAGATAAACCCTTTTCCCGCTAAGACAGGAGCGAGGATTAGAACAGGCCTTTCTTTCTCTTCTTCTGGATTATCCTGATAGGGAAAGGGAGCATATACTACATCTCCTTTTTTATAAAAAACGGACACTTGATTCAATTTTGAACATACTCCTCTTTTGTATTTTCCTCTTTCAAAAAAGTAAAATTACTGTGATTAGCGATCACTTCTAGAATCTCTTGATCTTCTGACTCCGACTCTTCAACCACAAAATCAATTAGTCTGTCAATAAATCCGGCCGCATTGCGAATCCGAACTCTAAAAGAGTTTTTGGAATCAGTCGGCGTACTGAAAGCTATATTTTTTTTACGAGACTGATCGATTATATCGCTCATTATTACTTGAATATCTTGAAGAGTTTCAATATCAAAAAAATCAATGTAATCTTCTAGCTTGTCACCAAACGTTTCTAATTTTTCTGAAAAAACTTTTAAAAAATCTTCTTCTAGATAAAATAAATCCCTTTCAGAATAACTGCAATATTTTGCGATAATTATTTTTAAAGAATTCCAATTGTTATCGAGAATACGAAAATCTCGATATAAATTTATAGCTTTTTCTCTTAAAAAATCGATGGTTTTGAGGTCGATATATGTAGCGTCTTGTGAATTTAGTTCAACAAAACTTTTAATTGCAAAAATTGCATGATCTATGGCATTATAGACTTGATGCCATTCTCTTTTTTCAAAAAGAATTTTAATGTTGCCAGCTATGTCTTTAATTTCTTTGTTTATTTTGTCATTGGTTTTGGCAGATTGCCAAGAAATAGATTCAAAAAAAACTTTGCTTTCGTATAAATTTTCAACAATTTTTGTCAAACATTCATCAACCTTCCTAAAAAAACTTTGATTGCGATAGTTGACAATGACGATTTTATTTATTAACAAAACAAGCTTTATTGATTCTTTTTTAAAATAATTATCAGAAGAAAAAGAATCGGAAATTTTTTTAGAGTTATCTTTATTAATCGGAATACGTTTGGTGATTTTCCAATCAGTTAAGTGATTCTCTTTACAAGCCATAGGAGCTTATCCACTAACAGTACGATGTCATCTAATGATTATATCATAACAACCTTACCACACTCGCCTCCAGCGCAGCAACCCCGATCGCTCTCTACCCGACCATCCCCAACCCGCGACTATTTCCCGTTGTTCACCCATTCCCGAAAGTGATGAGAAGAACGTAGGTTGGTTTGAAGCATTAAACCCAACGCCCGCTCATGTTACGCTACCGCTAACCCATCCTACAAATAATTGTGCCTCCCTACTTATGTATGATAAAACGCGAGTTTGAATCGATGAGTCGCGAAGAATTGCGAGCCTATATTCTCGAACATAGAGAGGACGAAAGGGCTTTTCAAGTTTATCTCGATCGGGTGACGGCCGAACCGGGAGAAATTTATCCCGCACCGCGTTCGATCGAGGATTTAAGTCATTTTCCCGATCTCGTGACCAAAAATCGCCGCAATAAACAACAGAAAATATAAAGCCGATGCACTATTATTTACAGATTTTATACGTTTTCTCGAAAAGCGCGATCCCGTAATTTTCTAGAAACTCGATCGCTAGAGATTTCCAAGTCGCATCATCTCTAGGATAAAATTCGGGTGTACAGACATACGCCTCTAGATTCAAGTCTAGATAGTTTTTGTCCAGCCTTGCGTCGAAATAACTGATCGTGTTGCTTAATTGATTGATCGCTTGACAACGATTTTTAGTAACTTTTTTGGCGCTGGTTGCATTGAGTTTAAATTCGACAAAGCAGAAATCACTTTTATCGAAAAATACACAATCACAATGGGAAGTTCCAAATCCTAAAAGACCTTTTCTGCCATCAATAGGGATAAAGCCAAGTTTCCAGATATTGCTAATTTTGAATATTTTTGTAATATCAAAGTTATCGATCACGATTTCAATCTCATTAGCTGTAATAGTACAAGCTTGAGTATCGTCCTGAATATGGATGATAATAAAAGATTGTCCTTTGTGATCGGTAATCGCAACCTCCTCTCTTTCGTCAATTTGCAAAATTTTTTCTAGATTCTCTATTCTTTGAATTAGATGGCTTGTAATTTCCTCAAATTCTCTCATTTTCTTTTAAATGTTCTAGCGTGAATACTATATAATTCGTTAAATTCCCCTCCCATCATTTCGGATACGGTATCTAGATAATTCTGAGCGATCAATCCCGTGTTACTATCAAAAATAGATTCACAATAATTAGCCTCCTCATCTAAAAATTGATTTCCTAGAGAGTACGCGGAAAATTCAGCCGCGTTCAACCAGTAATCTTCTGGTATTATTTCCGACACTTCAGACTGTGCCGATGGATTTTTTTCAACAACTCTTTTGGCGAATAGTAAATTATTAAAAACCGATAAAATATAAGGACTGTGGGTAGTGATAATTAATTGATTATCTTCATTCCGATTAACCATTATCGCTAATAATTCAATTAAATGTTTTTGGGCAATAGGAAATAAATGCGCTTCTGGTTCCTCTATAATTCTCAAAATTATCGAACCATAAATAATATTTAAAAAGATGTCCTGTAAAATTCTAATACATTCCTGCTGACCAGATGAAGCATTACGAAGATCAATAGAATATCGCTCGTTTTTGTTAAATATAATCTTTTCTTCAGAATTGCCAATTAAGTATTCACCTTTTAATATTAAATCTATTTTATTTTTTATCACTCTTAAATACTCAATTCCTTTTTTATTTGCCTGATAGTTAATTAATCCATCAAAGCCAGAAAATTTTCTAAAAATTTGTTTAATAAGTTCCACTTTTTCTATAAATTGTAGCATTAAAAATTCATCTATCATTTGCAGTTTGTTAGCAAAATATTTTTTACTATTTTGTTTTAAATCAATTTCAATACTTGCAAATAAATATTTCTCAAATAAGTCAGAATAAGTTACCGTTGCATTTCTTCCAGCAATTATAAATAGTAAATCTTCTTGCTCGTTTTCAAATAAATTATTCAATAACTTTGATAGATATTGATAGGATAAACTATACTGGGTCAAATTATCTATTTTGATATATGGTTTTTCGGAGTTATCAATATTTTTTTTGGACAAATTAATATAATCTGCAAAACCGTTTTTGAACTGTTCATCTAAAAAATTTTCGCTAAATATTAAGCATAAATTTTTATTTAAATCAAGATTCAATTGTATATATCTATTTTTTTGAAAACTATAATAAAATCTAACCTCAAAATTCAAAAAATTGAGCGTAGAACCAAAAAAATCATAAAACTTTATTTTTATAAATTCTCTAAAATAAGTATCAATATCTGTATATTTCGGTATTTTTTCTTGGGCGAAGAAAAAACTTTCAGATTTTAGATTTTCTTTTAATGATTTAAAAAAATAAATCAATTTAGCGATCGTACTCTTGCCGCTTGCCTGTTCACCGATTAAAACTAGAACCTTTTTAATCTCGATTTCAGCGTACTCGATCGCTCCGAAATTTTTAATGACAATTTTTTGCATGAGTCGGCCCTCTCGGTGTACGGCTATAGACCATAGTACCGCAAGCGCTCTCTACCCAGCCATCCCGAACCCGCAACCGTCACGAGTTCCCCTTTCTAAACGGAAAGTGACGAGAAGATCATTCAACGCATCCATATCGCCATCCATTAAAAATGCGTCGTGACCGTGCGGCGATCGCAACCAGAATAATTCAGAATTGGGGATATATTTCGCCAATTCCTCTTGTTCTACGGGAGGATAAAGAAGATCCGAATCGATCGCCACGATCGCCGTCGGTTGTTGAATCGACTGTAACACCGATTCGTAACTTTTTCCCGTCCGGGTGACATCATGACGATCCATCGCCCTACTTAGGGTGATATAAGCATTGGCGTCAAAACGTTCGACTAACTTTTTCCCCTGATATTCTAAATAGCGGGCGATCGTAAACTCTCCCCCCTCCCCGTACTCCCGGCCGAAACGGGACTCGAAACTGGCGTGCGATCGGTAGGTAGTCATCGCCATCATCCGGGCTGCCGATAAACCCCGGGCCGGAGGGCGATTGATCGCATAATTTCCCCCTTGCCAATGGGGATCGGCGTAGATCGCCCCCCTTTGGGCCTCTCCCAGCGCAATGCACCAGGCCGAATGTCGTCCCGAAGCCGCAATCACAGCGATCGATCGCGTCCTCTCCGGGTACAGTAGCGCCCATTCCAAAACCTGCATCCCTCCCAAGGAACCCCCGATCACCAACCGCAAAGACTCGATCCCCAATGCGTCCACCAACAGCCGTTGTAGGTGAACCAGATCCCGGACGGTAATCTCCGGGAAAGTCGGGCCGTAGGGTTTACCGGTACGGGGATCGATCGAAGTGGGGCCGGTCGTCCCGTAGCAACTGCCGAGAATATTGCTACAGACAATAAAATCCCGGGTGGGATCGAGAACGCGTCCGGTTCCTAACAAAGGTTCCCACCAAGCTTCCACGTCGGCCCATCCCGTGAAGGCATGACAGACAATAACCCCGTTATCCCGCTTGTTATTCAAAATTCCCCAGGTTCGATAGGCGATCCGCACCCTTTCGAGAACCGCCCCCGATTCGAGAACAAAAGGATGCGGTGGGGAATAGAAACGGGTTTCCGGGGAGATCAAGTCTAGGCGATCCATGGGCGGGGGGGGTTGGTTATAAACTCTGGAAAGTTTGCTGGAAATCCTCGATAATATCGTCAATATGTTCCAAACCCACGGAAACGCGGATTAATTCGGGCGTTACTCCCGCCGATCGCTGTTCTTCTTCGTTTAACTGCTGGTGAGTCGTCGAGGCGGGATGGATAACCAGGGTTTTTGCGTCCCCCACGTTGGCGAGATGACTAGCTAGTTTCACCCGGTTGATAAAATTCCGCCCGGCCTCGAAACCGCCCCGAATCCCGAAGGCTAAAACCCCGCCGAAGCCGTGTTTTAGGTACTTCTTCGCCCGTTCGTGGTAAGGATGTTCCGGTAATCCGGGATAATCCACCCATTCCACCTGTGGCTGTTCTTTGAGCCAGTTCGCCAAGGCCAACGCATTGGATACATGACGATCGACCCGTAGGGAGAGGGTTTCCAATCCCTGTAGCAGTAAAAATGCGTTAAACGGACTCAAGGCGGGCCCAAAATCCCGCAATCCCTCCACCCGGGCCCGGATAATAAAGGCGATATTGCCCAAAGGGCCGGACGGTCCGAACACCTCGTAGAAATTCAACCCGTGATAACCCGGCGCGGGTTCGGTAAACTGGGGAAATTTGCCGTTTCCCCAGTCGAATTTACCCGAATCGACGATTACTCCGCCGATGGAAGTGCCGTGACCGCCGATCCATTTGGTCGCCGATTGCACCACGATATCCGCGCCCTGTTCGATCGGGCGACAGAGATAGCCGCCGCAGCCGAAGGTATTATCGACGATGAGGGGAATGCCGTTCTCGTGGGCGATATGGGCCAGGGCGGCAAAATCGGGAATATTAAATCGGGGATTGCCGATCGTCTCGACGTATAAGGCTTTGGTGCGATCATCGATCGCCGCTCGAAAAGCCTCGGCCTCATCGCCATCGACGAACTTGACATTTATTCCTAAACGCGGTAGGGAGACTTTGAACTGATTATAGGTTCCGCCGTAGAGGTAGCTAGTGGAAACGATATTATCCCCCGCACCGGCGATATTAGCGATCGCTAGAAATTGCGCCGCCTGACCGCTAGAGGTGGCCAGGGCCGCCGCGCCTCCTTCTAAAGCGGCGATCCGCTTCTCGAAGACATCGGTGGTCGGGTTCATAATCCTGGTGTAGATGTTGCCGAACTCTTGTAGGGCAAACAGTCGCGCCCCGTGGTCGGCATCGTTGAAAACGTAGGAGGTGGTTTGATAGATGGGAACGGCGCGGGCGTTGGTTCCGGGGGCAGGTTCCTGGCCGGCGTGTACTTGCAGCGTCTCGAAACGATAACGGTCAGACATAGGTACTTACGGACGAAAATAAAGGATAAATTCCTCGATCTGTGCGATCAAGGAAAAAGGGTGATTATCTCCTTAATAATGGATAAATAGAGGGTTTTAACCCATTGATCGCTATTTTTTCATGAATGACAGTTCGCTGGTCGATAGCATTTAAACAGCATTAAAAGCATTCACTTCCTATCCTACTGCGAGTAGAACGATCCTTGCCTCGTTTCACAAAGATTCCAAGACTTCCTGCGAGTAGGGTGGCGAACACGACATTAGGTTCGGGAACCTTGACATCGGCGGCGATTACTTTGAAATCTGGCCCGTTATCGCCGACTCCGTTCAAACGTTGGGGATCGTTATTGCGCTCGCTAGTTAAGCGCAGAGTTCGCGCGCGGATACCGTCGAGCCGAATCCCGATCGAACCAATATTGAACGGGCCGTTGTTGAGGACGGGAGGAACGATCGTGCTGATGTTATAGTCCGCTTTCGTGTAGTTCGCGCGTAAAATTTTATAACTGGCTAAGACCGTCGTTCCATCGTCCGCGAGCGCTTCCACCAGTAAATCGCTATCCCCCGCAACGGTTCCCCCCGGCGTTCCCCCCCGTTCCCAGAAAAAGAACGTATTCACCGGTCGGAGGAAAGAAACCTCGATAATTGCAGTATCGGCGTTCTCACGGGTTACGAGGAGACTATTCAGGTTTAAATTGCCCAAACTGGCGGCGATATCCGCGTCGGTGGGGTTCGGTTTCCCTGGACCCTCCCCGACCAGGGGATCGCTAGTCGTGTTCGGTCCGTAACCCGCATGGAGAATTCCGTTAGTATATGTGACTCCCCCCACGGTAACGTCGGCGGTATCGTTGCGGATAACCCGACCCGCATTGACCAGATCAAACTGACTGACCGTTAAACCGTTGAAAACCACCGAATCGAGACGGACATCTCTAGTGGGATCGTTGAGAAGATTAGGATTTCCGGTTAGGTCCGGACTCGCAGTAACGTTGGTTTGAAAGGAAAAGGGGAGAAAACCCGCCGCGCGCGCGGGTGTTCCAGTCGTTAGAGCTAAGGCCACTCCGGTCATCGTGGCGGCGATTTTGAAAAGAGCGGCGAGGTGCTGCGACCGCATGAAAAGATGACTCATCGATAAATGACCTCGTTAGGGGATGGAATTAGGTACAGTAGGCTTATCCGTTTACTGTATTTAGGGTTCTATCATAGCCATCTTCTGCGAGTCAATTTATCCAGATATCCTTTATACAAAATATCTTTTATACCGAAACTAGATTGTGTTAAGGTAATTGCTACAAAAGAAAGTACCAGCTAGACTGGTGGAATGAGAATGTACCATTTAGACCAAAGGAAATTTTGTTATAATTGCTTCTGGATAACCCCGATTCCTTTCTTGGATAAATAAATGCTTTTTTGTCCAACTTTCTGACTAAAACTAACGAAATAATCGTTTTAATTCATGATTACTAAAACATTTAAGCGGCGAATATGACAACTACAAATAAACAATTATTTCACGATTTTTTATCAGCCAAAACGAAAAAATAACGAGACTAAATCTGAATTTATCTAAATAATATAGAACAAAGTTTACCTTTATTTCTAGTTACTAAAATTATTAAAATAGATAAAATCAGCCATTTTATTGATTTGTAATCCCATAAACTATCTCTATTACCAATTAAAATGCTCAAAATTCGCCTTTTTGCTAGACCAAGCAATCTCTTTTTTTTGTTATTAATTTTGGCGATTATTTTTAATCCTTTCGTGATTGTCAATGCGGGAGAAAGAGGAGTTTTAATGGTCTTTGGTCAAGTACAGGATAAAATACTTAATGAGGGTATTCACGGGATTATTCCCGTTGTTAACACGGTGAAAAAACTAAGTGTGAGAATTCAAAAACAACAGATAGCGGCCGAAGCTTCCTCCAAAGACCTACAGGAAGTCTTCACAGATGTGGCCATGAATTGGCATATTTTAGCATCAGAAGTTAATACTATTTTTCAACAAATTGGCGATGAAGCGGCTGTCATTGAACGAGTGATCGATCCAGCAGTTGAGGAAATTCTCAAGGCAGTTATGGCTAAATATACCGCCGAAGAATTAATTACTAAACGGGAGGAGGTGAAAGGGGAAGTGGATATTCGTTTGACCGAAAGAATGAAAAATTATCATATCGGTGTCGATGATATTTCTTTGGTTCATGTCAATTTTTCCGATCGCTTTACCGATGCGGTGGAAGCCAAACAAATTGCCGAACAGGAGGCCAAAAAAGCCGGTTTTATGGTGCTGAAAGCTCTGAAAGAATCGGAAGTAAAAATCAATCTGGCTAAGGGAGAGGCGGAAGCTCATCGCATTCTCCAAGATTCCTTAAGTCCAGAAGTTTTACAGAACAAAGCGATCGAAAGATGGGACGGTAAACTTCCCCTATTTATGGATGATAATCTGCTTAAGTCCCTTGAATTGGTTAAAGATAAGCGAAAAACTAGATGATAAAAACAATTTATTAAAACCATAAGAAAGAATACTTGATTTTATTGAATTTCACTGCGAGGAACTCCTCTATGCTGTTTAAATCCCAAAAGACAAAGCAGAAATTTAACCCTGATTACTGGCGAGATCATTCGGCCAACGAACGCACCTATCTGTCTTGGATGCGCGCTTCCATCGCTTTGATGGGTTTTGGTCTGGTCATTTTGCGTTTACGAACAGTATCTTCGTCATCTCTAGGACTGGGTTGGTTGTTGGGTTTTGTCTTCGCTATGGTGGGATTATTAACCGTTGTCATCGCCACGCGCCGGTATTTTCTCATCCGTCGGGCGATCGATAGTAATAGCTACGAACCTGCTCAAGTCTGGATTATTTGCTTTAGTATAGCGATCGCTTGTCTAGGGTCGGGAATTCTCTATTTTGTCGCCACCAGTCCCGATAGCGGTGGAGTGGAAAGCATCGGTTTCGATTAAAACCCCATCCTCGCACGGAGCGGGATGGGGAGAAAATTGCTCGATACAGGTGGTAAAATCCAGATAACTACTTAGAATTACCCATTTTCCGACCTTTCCCAAGAAGGGGCAAAAGGTGGACAAATCAAAGGACAGGCGCGCCAATGACTGTGGACAGGGACTCCCAAGCGTTGACAATAGCCGTTTCCTCTCCCCTGAAACTTATAAAACCGACAATAACGACAGGTGGAGGAACAAGTAGCAACTTTCGGGAGGGGATTTCCCGTGGTTTCGATCGCTGTTAGTTTTGAGGATAGGGTGGAAATGGTGTCTAGCAAGGAAGTCTCCAAGGCTAACGGGGTTCACTAGCGACTGTTACCGTACCTAGTCACAAATTATGTCACAGTCGCCCGTCGTCCCGGAGTATAACGATTGACACGCTCCTAAAAAATTGAGAAAATCCCTTGCTGCCAGAACTATTCCACCACAACACGCCTAGAAAAGCCCCAACTTAAGGAGGCCGCCACCATCATTAATACCATCCACTCTGGCGGCAAATAGGTTGGTTGACAAGCTTTTAATAACAATCTTCCCCCTACCGCTAAAACCGTCAGATAGGCCGCATCTTGTAGGTAAACAAACTCAGCCAACCACCTGACAAATAAACCGGTTAAAAATCGTAGGGCTAACATTCCCAAAATACCACCAGTCAGAAGAATCCAGAATCGATCGGCTAGGGCGATCGCTGTTGTCACACTATCGAGGGAAAAAGCCAGATCCGTAAAAGCAATCAGAACAATAACACGGCCAAAAGATTCTATGGCGAGATTAAGGGCAAAATTTTCCTCTTCTATTTCTATATTCAAAAATTTCTGCCAAAAATGCTTACCCGCTAACCAGATCAGATAAATAGCACCCAGTACCTCCACCTGCCAGAATTTAACTGTCCAACTGGCACTGACTAACATGGCAACTCTTAACACAAATGCCCCGGCCAATCCCCAGTTTAAAGCCTGGCGTTGTTGTCTGGGGTCGGGAAGTTCTCGCACCAAAGCGGCCAGGGCGACGGCATTATCGGCCGATAGAATGGTTTCTAAGACTGCCAGGGTGAGAATAGTGCCGCAAGTGGTTAGAGAGAGATTTTCAGCTATATCGAGAATTTGAGGGGACATATAATTATATTTTTACTCCTATCACGTTGTAGATGCGTCTTGGTATTTCCTGCTAGGATTCTTGACTATTTTTTTGTCGGTATAAATCTAAGGTCAAGTTCTTGAGCTTGCGATCGATGGCGAGATTGCTGAAAACGCTCTCCTTGACTAGGATTTTGGCCGGACACTATCATCTTAGGTAGGGTCTGCTGAAAAAGTTTTTCGTGGGGACAGGGTGTGGGGTGTGGGGTGTGGGGTGTAGGGTTTTACCGATTCTCATCTGGTCAATTACCTAATTTTCAGAGAAAAAGTCCCAGAATTTTCCCCCTATCTCTCCCACAACTGGTACTT
>NZ_JAPZQJ010000537.1:0-4571 GCF_027530405.1 Microcystis sp. LE19-41.2A
TCTTAGGTTTGGTGGGTAAAATGTATTCTAAGATACAGTCCTGCTGGCGAGGGAGTGGAAGGAACCACAGAGGCACAGAGGACACAAAGATTGATCGCTTCTATAGTAAGTTAAAATGACCACACAAAGAACAAGAGAGCCGATTGGTTCCCCATCGATATCGAACCTTTTCTGGAAAACCGCCCATAAAATTATCCCAATTCAACTAACTTTATCTACCCTAGAAATAGAGACTTTTCCTAGTAATTAGCATCCTTGGGATAACTACCTGAGATCGATCGAAATGGGATTTAATAAAAATAAGGCCGCATGACTAGCCATTTCTGCTGATAAATAAATCTTTTTATATTTAATAATCCCCGTTTCTAGAAAAGAATCCCTTAACATTGCTTTTGTCCCACTATTAAAATCCGCTTCGTAAAAAACTTCTTTAATTCCCGAAGAAATAATTAGTTTTAAGCAGGAAATACAGGGTTCTAAAGTAACGTAAATACTAGCCCCTTGGGTAGAAATACCGTGTTTGGCCGCTTGAGCGATCGCATTAGCTTCGGCATGAATTGCTCTAGAGGGAATTTCTCCGGATTCTCGACAGGTTCCCAAACCGGGATAACAAAAACCCTGGGCAGTACAATGAACCGTTCCCGATGGCGAACCATTGTAACCCGTGGCTAAAACCTGCCGATCTTTGACAATTACCGCACCGACGGGAAAAGCTAAACAGGTGGATCTGGTGGCGGCTAATTTAGCGATCATTAAAAAATATTCGTCCCAAGTCGGTCTTTTTTCTTCAGAGTTGATCACGGTTTCATACCAAGCTAGAAAAAGCAAAAAAGAGGGGGTTCTCTCTGATAGCTTATCATTAGTTGACCTCTAAACCAATTAAAGCACCACCCTGACCATCGATCACGTGGCCAATGTAGTCACCAGCCTCTTCTAACTGCTCACTGGTTAAGGCATAGCATAAAAACTGAAAAAAACTCGAAAAATTAATAATAATTTAAAGAATTTGACGCTGGAGAATAATCAGATTTTGGCTGATAGCTAAACCTTGACGGCTGGCAAAATAACAGAAATTCTTAAGAAGCTAAAGGGTTTAAATCCCCAGAGAGAGCATTGTAGAATGAAGCGGTTAGTTATCTACTAGAAGATAGGACTTTTCCGTCCCAGCGAAACAATTCTATTCAAATCTTTAACCCAAATTGCCAAGGAGACTGAGTTTTAATGTCTGTTAATTTTCTGGGAGTTGGTTTGTTTCACCCTCTCCTTACCCCTTATCTCGCCCTCCATATTCCTGACGGCTTTTTGAGTCCATCGGTGAGTCTATTTACTTGGATAATTGCCGTTGTCCTGATTGGCTTTTCTCTCAAAAAAGTGCGCGGTCACTACGCTGAACGGGCTGTACCTTTGATGGGAGTTTGTGCCGCCTTTATTTTTGCCGCCCAGATGATTAATTTTCCCATTCCGGGGGGAACCTCCGGACATTTGTTAGGGGGGACTCTGGCGGGGGTTCTGCTCGGTCCCTGGGCGGGTTCTCTGGTGATGGCGGTGGTTTTTATCGTGCAAGCTTTATTTTTTCAAGATGGCGGTTTAACGGTTTTAGGGGCGAATATCGTCAATATGGGTCTGATCGGCACCTTTGGCGGTTATTATCTCTATCTGGGGATTAGGAAAGCCCTCGGTTTTCATAGTTGGCGCAGTATGGCGATCGCTGTTGCCCTGGCCGCTTGGACAAGTGTGGTGGTGGCGGCGTTAGCTTGCGCCCTGCAATTGGCTTTATCGGGGACTGTACCGCCTTTATTCGCCCTTGTTGCCATGTTATCTTGGCATATCCTCATCGGCATCGGGGAAGCGGTGATTACCGTTTTCGCTGTCGGTTATATCTGGCGAACCCGTCCCGATCTTCTCTACGATCCGCCCCATTCCGTTAATACCTCTGTTCCCCCTTCCTACGCTCCTCGTCAATAGACCTCTTGTAAAAATCAAAAATTGTTGTTAGGGTCAGGAGTCGGTCGTCAGGAGTCAGGAGAATTAAGAATGAATAATAATCAATTAAATGGTCTATTTAAGGATTTTATGCAATTTAATCCTTATTTTTACCGTTTTTGAACCCTCAAAAATTAATTATGCAAGAGGTTTAATAAAGATTAGCCCATGAATATTCGCAGAAATAGCCAATTTTTTCTGATTGGTCTGGTATGCTCCCTAATTATCGCCGTTTTTCTTTCTCCCTTTGCCAGTCCCGATCCCGACGGACTCGATCGAGTGGCGGAAGACTTGCAATTTAGCAAAAAAGAAGACCCTAACGCCCTAGGTAGTCAATTACCTTTTGCCCGAATTTTTGATGGTTATGCCCTCAAAGGTGTTCCCGAAGGTATCGCCACTCCCCTCGCCGGTTTTCTGGGAACTCTTGCCACTTTCGGCATCGCTTGGGGTATCGGTAAATTAGTCATTCCAAAATCCCAAAATCAGGAGTAAGGAGTCGGGACGTGGGGACGTGGGGACGTGGGGACGTGGGGCATTTAGCTGAAATTTCCCTAAATCCCTAAACCCCTAAACCCCTAAATCCCTACATCCCCTTTCTAACTGATAACTGATCACTGATCACTGAATAAATGCTACACATTGCTACTTTTTCTTGCGAAAATGAGCGCCAAAATTGCGGTTTTTGGCAGAGACTCGCGCCCCATACCCGGGTTTTAGTTACTCTTTTGTTAGTTTTTGCCACAGCCTTAACGCCGAATGGTAGCTGGGAAACTTGGGGGATTTACGGATTAGGATTAATTATTTTAATTCTGATCAGTCGGGTGGCTATTCCCGTACTTTTACAAAGAGTAGCGATCGAATTTGTCTTTATCGGTGTGGTTTTATTGGGAACTCTTTTTCGTGATGGCGGGGAAATTCTTTGGTCTTGGGGATTTTTGCGGGTAACTAGCGAGGGATTGCTGGTGTTAGGCAGTGTGGCCCTAAAAGCTTTTCTCTGTCTTTGTACGGTCAATATTCTGGTTTTAACGACAGCAATTCCCGACCTGTTGCAAGCATTAGTTACCCTGAAAACTCCCCCTTTATTGGTGGCAATTTTGGCTTCTATGTACCGTTATCTAGCTGTTTTGATCGCTGAATTTAATTCCATGCGAAGGGCAGCAATTGCGCGCAATTTAATGAGTAGTCCCCGATGGCAACGGTTGCTAGTGGGACACATGATCGGCGCTTTATTTATCCGTACCTACGAACGTGGCGAGCGCATTTATCAAGCCATGTTATCGAGGGGTTACACTGGTTCCTTGCCCTCTGTACAGGTTCCCCAAAGCAAGCTGAAAGATTATCTCGCTATAATTTGCATAGTAATTCTGATCCTCTGGGGTCAAATGGTACATCTGCTCAGTTGACACTCCCGTTGCCTAAACTTGAAGCTAGATTGACAACCTGTTGCCAAAAAAGCCGTCCTCCGCTACGCTAAAGGACGGGGAACCTTAAACCCAATTTTTCGGTAAAAGTCTCGTTTTTCATGCACCACAACCCGATTTTTATTGAAAACCTAGTTTATACCTATCCTGACGGCACAGAAGCGTTAAAGGGTATTAATTTAGCCATTGAAGCTACGGAAAAGGTGGCTTTGGTCGGGGCAAATGGATCGGGAAAATCCACCTTATTACTGCATTTTAACGGTATTCTCCCGCCGCAAACGGGTAAAATCACCGTCGGTCCCTACCAAGTTAAACCGGAGAATTTAGAAAATATCCGCAATTTTGTCGGTTTAGTCTTCCAAAACCCCGACGATCAGCTATTTATGCCCACTGTCTGGGAAGATGTGACTTTTGGCCCGATGAATCAGGGAATTCGCGGAGAGGATTTAAACCATCGCTGTCATCATGCTTTACACGCGGTGGGATTGGATTCCCAGCATTATGGTAAGAGAAACAGTCAGAATCTATCGGGGGGTGAAAAAAAACGCGTGGCGATTGCGGGGGTTTTAGCCATGTTACCGCAGGTCTTAGTTTTTGATGAACCTAGCGCCCAACTAGACCCCCGGTCCCGTCGGCAATTAATACAACTGTTAGCCACTTTACCCCAAACCCAAGTGATCGCTACCCACGATCTCGATCTGGCTTTAGAATTATGCGATCGCACGGTTGTTTTAAATCGTGGTCAGGTGGTGGGAGAGGGAGAAACCGCTAAGATTTTAAGTAATCGGGAATTTTTGGAACAACACGACCTGGAAATACCCCTTTGTTATAGTCGTCCCTACTGTGCGATCGCTGATGCGCCCTCACAAGTCAGTGATCAGTGATCAGTGATCAGTTATCAGTTATCAGTTATCAGATGTGAGTTTTCAGTTCACCGATTACTGTTTACTGGACGGCTACGCCGTGCCTTTGGCAACACTGAAAAAAAGCTCCCTTTTCCCCCCTCATAGACAGTCTTAACGAGTGATTTAGATAGGGCTTGCTGAATAAATCTAAAAACCTTGTTGGGTAAGACTTTTAGACTTTTTGTCAATCAAAAAGTACCAGTTGTGGGAGAGATAGGGGGAAAATTCTGGGACTTTTTCTCTGAAAATTAGGTAATTGACC
>NZ_JAPZQJ010000617.1:0-5257 GCF_027530405.1 Microcystis sp. LE19-41.2A
TAGGGTCTGCTGAAAAAGTTTTTCCTGGGGGTAGGAGTCAGTAGCCGGTCGTCAGTAGCCAGTCGTTTCAGGCTTTGTTGCCCTTGTTTTGTGTACCAAGCGATGTACTACAAGAAGGATAATGCAAGGTTTTTGAAAGTCCCAATCCTATTTTCTTGCACTAACATCGGACTTTAACAGGTCAAAAGCCTTATTTTAAAAGGGTTTTACCATTATTCAGCCAGCCCTAAGTAATACTAAATTTTGTTACAAAATCTAGCTTTTTCGGGTAAGCTGTTGACTATCTAGGGCTGACTGACCATCCTTGGCAATCGGCGTTCTAGCCTAGGAGAGATGCGATCGCTCTTACCCCTGCCCCAAAAGCGATCGCCATGCCCAAAAAATTGCTCATTCCAAAAATGATCGCCCCCTGCATTCCTATCCCAAGCAATGACAATTTTAAAGTTTAATCAACAAGATAACAGCGATCGCACTTACCCTAACCTACGGGCGTTCTAAAACAAGATCCAAACCGACTTTGTATGAAATATCCTCCTTGCAATTTGCCTGAATCTTAAGCGAAAAACCTGGACAGCCTTTTTCCACGACTTGTTTGGAAGATGTGATAGCCATTTTAGTCTTTGCTGGGCCATTGTCATCTACATAAGTGTAAAACACAAGTTTACTGGGATGACCGTTTCCCTTGTCATATCGAAATATGTAAAATGCATATCCACTACCTTTCTCGATCAAATGACTAACCATGTGATCAAATGCAGGATGCTCCTTATCCCCGAATCTAGGGTCTTCAGATGAAGTACCAATCGGTGGACACAAATCAGGAACGATGTTGACTCCATCCAACTTCATAGTCAGAAAATCATGCGTTGGTTTATTAGCATTACCTTTAAACTCATTGAAGATAGCCACGCAGTCAGGGTGAAGTTTTACGACACTAATGGACATCTTATTCTCTTTTTTCAGTAGGTTAGCTTTTTCTTGAGATACCAAAATAGTTGTTACTCAAGTCCAGTAAGCTAGTGTACAGGAAATTTCCGTAATAGTCAACCCCTAGAGGACAAAAAGCAGAAAGTTTCCGTATATTCACCCCGTAGAAAAGGATATCCAGAAACATTCCGTGTATTTTCCAACGATGGATAAAAATATTCGGTTCTTCGTTACTTGGTATGGTTCGATAGGGGGGCATAAATCGACTAAATCCTTATCTGGTAAGAGACTTAATTGATTAGTTGGCTCTAGAGCAAAAACAATTGACAAAAATCGCTAAGTGCCTTTCTCTATAAGGGTTCCATCCCTTATAACCCCCGTCCATTGCATAACACAAACCGAAGAGCCGTTTTCCTTCTTGATAATTCTGATAAGCAAGTCGAGCTTGCCATAATACTGATTGCACTTGGCGGGCAAAATCCCGATTGCCCTGAAAGCGACTCTGTCAGAGAGCTTTTAATTCTCGTTCTAGGTGGGCTAAACACTTCTGCTTGGCGCCTGCTCCTTGTAGCGAGTAGGCACTGAAACAGTCGCTACGTTCATCTTTTTCTTCCCCTCCCGACTCCTGACTCCTGACTCCTAACCCCACCAATAAACTTTTTGCCGCAAACCCTAACTATTTCCTCTAGTCAATTGCCATAAAAGTTCTCATCTAAGATTTGCTCTGGCAAGAAAGGACAAATTTTAGGATAATCATTTTCTGGGGGAATCCGAACACCAAATTGAGCAAGTTTCCCTTCCTTAATTGCCACTTGACGAGCATCTGGATAAGCTTCCTCGATAGCAGTTTCTAGATAGGATTTCAGGGAAGGCGTATTGCGTAAGTTTTTCTCAATTCGCTGGCGATGCTCAATAATAGAACAATACCAGCTATCTTTCATGGATGGCGGTGCGTTGTGCTGTACTTTTAATTTGAGCAAATGAGCCAAAAGAATCATCAAATTACTTTCTAAAGTTCTTTTTTCCGATTTTCCCAACTCGGTTAACTCCTCAATTAAGTTATCAGTATCCAGCGCAGCAAATTCCCGCTTCTGTAGGTGGCTAATTGTTGTTGCGAGCCACAATTGAAAATCTTGTTCGTAGAGAGTCTTGGACATAGCGATAGGTTGTTCGTTGGAGTCAATAACTAGATTGGTAACTAAGCGGCTACAATTCTCAAGGCGTTACTAATTTCTAGCTTCCCTTGTAGTTTACCAAAAAATCACCTAAAATGGAAACTATCTGTATCCCTTGCTGACTGCATCTGGCTCCCTACACCATTTTCTAGTATCGTTGAGCAAACCGGCGAAAGATAAGGAGTTAAAACTATGCCTTTAAGTTGGAATGAAATTAAAAATCGCGCCATCGCTTTTCAAAAAGAGTGGGAAGGAGAGACTTCAGAAAAAGCAGAATCTCAGTCTTTTTGGAATGATTTTTTTCATGTCTTTGGCATTTCACGGCGTAGGGTAGCCAGTTTTGAGCAACCGATAAAAAAAGCAGATAATAAACAGGGTTTTATTGATTTACTCTGGAAAGGAACGATTTTAGTTGAGCATAAATCGAAGGGAAAAGATTTAGAAAAAGCCACACAACAGGCTAAGGATTATTTTCCCAATTTAAAGGAACATGAGTTACCGCGTTATATTTTAGTCTCGGATTTTCAACGGTTTAAATTATATGATTTAGATTCGGGCAATCAATGGGAATTTGAATTAAGTAATTTTGTTGATAACGTTCATTTATTTGATTTTATTGCTGGTTATGAAAAGCGAGTTTATAAAGACGAAGATCCCGTCAATATTCAAGCAGCCGAGTTAATGGGAAAACTTCATGATTACCTCAAAGAAATTGGTTATATGGGGCATGATTTAGAAGTTTATTTAGTGCGTTTATTATTTTGTTTATTTGCCGATGATACGGGTATTTTTAATAAGGGTATTTTCTGGGAATATATCGATCTACATACCAAAGAAGATGGCAGTGATTTGGCGATGCACATCGCTTCTATTTTTCAGGTTTTGAATACACCAGAAGAAAAAAGATTAAAAAATCTCGATGAGAATTTCACTCAATTTCCCTACATAAATGGCAAGTTATTCGAGGAGTCTTTACCCTTAGCGGCTTTTGATAGCAAGATGCGAGTCATGTTATTAGAAGCTTGTGCTTTTGATTGGGGAAAAATTTCTCCTGCTATTTTTGGTTCTATGTTTCAAGCGGTAATGAATCCAAAAGAACGACGCAATTTAGGGGCGCATTATACCTCTGAGAAAAATATTCAAAAGGTGATTAAACCGTTATTTTTAGATGATTTACACAGAGAATTTGAGAAGATTAAAGGCAATCGCAATAAATTACTAGAATTTCAGAAAAAGATTGCTAATTTATATTTTCTTGATCCTGCCTGTGGTTGCGGCAATTTTTTAATTATTACCTATCGGGAGTTACGCGATTTAGAGATTTTGGTATTACAGGAGTTAGATAAAACGGGGCAGTTAGTAATAGATATTAGTAGGATTATTCAGGTAGATGTCAATCAGTTTGCTGGTATTGAATACGATGAGTTTGCGGTGAGGGTGGCAGAAGTGGCAATGTGGTTAATTGATCATCAGATGAATATTAAAGTTAGTAATACTTTTGGTCAATATTTTGTGCGTTTGCCATTGAAAAAAGCGGCAAAGATTGTTCATGGAAATGCCTTACGGATTGATTGGGAGGAAGTTATATCAAAAGAAAAGCTCAATTTTATTTTAGGGAATCCTCCTTTTGTGGGGCATCATTACCAAAATTTTGATCAAAAAGAAGACTTAAAGCTAGTTCTTGATAAAATCATTGGATCAGGGGTTATGGATTATGTATCAGCATGGTTTTATAAATCTGCTCAATTTATTCAAAGCACAAAAATTAAGGTGGGATTAGTGGCGACTAATTCTATTTCTCAAGGGGAACAATCATCTATCTTATGGAATGTTTTAATAAACGAATTTAATATCAGTATTCATTTTGCCCATAGAACTTTCAAATGGAGTAATGAAGCTAAAGGTAATGCTGCGGTTCATTGTGTGATTATTGGATTTGCTAGTTTTGAAGCTAATGAAAAATATCTATTCGACTATCAGACTATAACCAGTGAGCCGCTTTTAATAAAAGCCAAAAATATTAATCCTTACTTAATCAATGCAAACAATATTCTGGTTTTTAATCGAAAATATCCTCTCTGTAATGTCCCTAATATGATGTATGGAAATAAGCCAACAGATGGAGGTAATTTTATTTTATCTGAAGAAGAAAAAAATACTCTTGTCTCAAAAAACCCTTTGTTAATTAAATTTATTAGACCTTTTATTAGTGCTAGAGAATTTTTAAATGGTGGCAAAAAATGGTGTTTGTGGCTACTCGATATTAAACCCAATGAACTAAAGAATATACCTGAAATTTTGGAGCGTGTGGAAGCCGTGAAGCAATTGAGAGCAAAAAGTATTGCAGCTTCAACTCGAAACTATTCTTATCATTGTTTATTTCGACAAATCACACAACCCAAATCAGACTATATTCTTGTACCTAGAACTACGTCAGAAAATAGAAAATACATTCCTATTGGCTTTTTTACTGCTGATAATATCGTAAGTGATACTTGTCAGTCTATTCCGAACGGCGATTTATATTTATTTGGTATTTTAACTTCAGAAATGCACATGGCATGGGTTAAATATGTGTGTGGCAGATTAAAAAGTGATTATCGTTACTCAAAAGATATTGTTTATAATAATTTTCCTTTTCCAGAAAATATCACCGACAAACAAAAACAAACCGTCGAAACTTGCGCTCAAGCTGTGCTAGATACTAGGGTAAAATATCCTGATAGTAGCCTTGCGGATTTATACGATCCTTTAACCATGCCTCCGGACTTGCTCAAAGCTCACCAAAAACTTGACAAAGCCGTTGATTTGTGTTATCGTCCCCAACCCTTTACCAGTGAATTAAACCGTATTGAATACCTCTTTGAACTCTACGAAAAATTAACCGCTCCCCTACTCCCTACCAGCAAACAAAAACCCTCGAAAAGAAAAAATCCTCAATAACGAAGGCAAAAGGCAAAAGGCAACAGGCAAAAGGCAAAAGGCAAAAGGCAAAAGGCAAAAGGCAAAAGGCAAAAAGCAGCTTTGTTCTCCTCATCACCCCACACCCCACACCCCATCACCCCACACCCCATCACCCCACACCCCACACCCCACACCCCACACCCCACACCCCACACCCCACACCCCATCACCCCACTTCCCCATCACCCCAC
>NZ_JAPZQJ010000645.1:0-3939 GCF_027530405.1 Microcystis sp. LE19-41.2A
AAATCCTTATCTGGTAAGAGACTTAATTGATTAGTTCGCTCTAGATCAAAAACAATTGACAAAAATCGCTAAATGCCTTTCTATATAAGGGTTACATCCCTTATAACCCCCGTCTATTGCATAACACCAACCGAAGAGCCAATAGTATTAAGCGATAAGCTCGGAGCTGCCTTTTTACTAAAAAAAATCTCCCCACACCCCACACCCCACACCCCACACCCTACACCCCACACCCTACACCCCACACCCCACACCCACTTTCAAGTCAGATGTGATTGATCAATCGGCAAATACACGGACGCTATCGGGAATAATCGATAGTTTTACCTTTGTACCGATGTCTAATTGGGTGTTAATCGTTGTTCTAGCGTGGATTTGGCTGCCGGTAGCCGTTAGCAGACAATAACGGTATTCCCGCCCCAAAAATTGGCGATCGCAAATAACTAGCTCTCCCGTCTCATCTGGCTTAATTTTGACATCTTCCTCTCTTAGCATCAATTCCCCTTTGTCCAAATCTTGACCATCAGGAATTGTCCAGAGTCCTATCTCGGTTTGCCATTGTTCCCCCTCCCGTCTAGCGGGGAGAAAGTTAGCTTGGGTGACAAACTCGGCCACAAATCGCGAGGCCGGATGACTATAAATTTCTTCGGGATTGTTAATTTGTTCTAATTTTCCTTGACAAAGAACCGCAATTGTGTCACTGATCACCATTGCTTCCTCCCGGTCGTGGGTGACAAAAATGGCCGAGATACCAGTCGCTTTCAGGATATGACGGATCTCGTGCCGTAACCGTTGCCGTACCTGGACATCGAGATTACTTAAAGGTTCATCTAAGAGGATTAAAGAGGGTTTTGGGGCTAAAGCGCGGGCGAGGGCGACTCTTTGCTGTTGTCCTCCCGATAGCTGATGGGGATAACGTTTTTCTAGTCCTTGCAGTCCGACTAAATCTAAAGTTTCCGCCACCCTAGCGTTAATAGCTCTGCTCGATAATTTCTCCCCAGAATTTTTTAACCCGAAGGCGATATTGTCAGCAATGGTTAAATGGGGAAAAAGAGCGTAATCCTGAAAAACCATGCCCGTATTGCGTTTTTCCGGGGGAATAAAGGTTTTTTGGTCGGCAACTATTCGCCCTCCCAATTCAATCACTCCTTGAGATGGTTTTTCAAATCCCGCAATCATCCGCAGTAGAGTGGTTTTACCGCAGCCCGACGGGCCCAATAATCCGAGAATTTCGCCCTCTGTTAAACTAAAACTGATATTATCGACAGCTAGAGTAGGAGAAGCGGGAAAACGCTTGTTAACCTCGGATAAACGCAGAATGACAGACTTTTTCATGGTGGGAAAGACAATCGCCCGGTCGGTGGCGGGGCCATTCACTTAAGAATTATTCCTAATTAGTTCACTATTATTGTTTATAACATCTCAATGCACTAATTAGGAAACTTTCTCAAAAATTTCATGCTCACACCTGAAGATATTATTCTCGTTCCCCGGGGGGCCGAGCATAGCTCAATCCGCCGAGGATTAAGGAAAATCGGCGATTTAGCCCCGCAAATTATCCCGATTAACCTTGGCGCTCCAGAATTCCTCGACAGTTCCTCAGTCTCTGGGCAATCTCTAGAATTTCTTAATAAGCTCACGGGAAAAATTGTGCTGATGGGATTAGCGGGCAGTCTCAGCGATCGCCATCGGGTCGGAGATGGGGTAATCTATCAAGGTTGTGGCGCGGAAACGGGGAATTATTGGCAGTGCGAACCAGAAATAACCGCAGAAATCGCCCAATTAACCGGATATAGTCTTGTTAAAGGTTTAACCAGCGATCGCCTGATTAGCCGATCCGAGGAAAAACGACGTTTAGGACAGGGGGGCTATGAGGTGGTCGATATGGAAGGAGCAAGGATTTTAGCGGCTTTACCGGGGCAAAAAGTGGCAATTGTGCGCGTGATTAGCGATGAGGTGACACAGGATTTACCCGATTTAGCCCCGGCAATTGATAATCAAGGTCAGCTGCTACCATTGCCCCTAGCTCGACAAATGTTAATCCGTCCCATCCCGGCCTTCCATTTGATTCAAGGTTCCCTAAAAGGTTTATCCGTACTAACTCAGGTGGTGCGAAAGTTGTGCGGCAGTAATTTTTAAAAGTTGCTTGCAGATTATTTTTTTTCTGTGCTATAGTGGTTAAGCTAAAATCAAGCGGATGTGGTGGAACTGGTAGACACGCACGTTTGAGGGGCGTGTGGCTTACGCCTTGCGAGTTCGAGTCTCGCCATCCGCATAAACTTTTATCTGCCCTCTGACGAGAATTGCCCTTGTCACCTTGAATGTTGGCAGGATACCACCATTACACCCGTAGGGTCAGTGGGGGAGGAATGCCGGGCAATAGGAAACGCTCGCAGCCCATCGACTCGGGTTGACGGCGAAAAAGAGCGACTCTTCCTTGACGAGCGAGCAACTACCATCGGGGAAAACTTGCCAGGCAAAATCCCACATCCGACAAAAAACCACCGCTAACGGTGGGGGACATGGCATAGTTTTCCTGTGATGCCTAGCTAGGGTTTGCGGCAAAAAGTTTTTCGTGGGGGTAGGGTGTGGGGTGTGGGGTGTGGGGTGTGGGGTGTGGGGTTTTACCCATTTTCAGGTGGTCAATTACCTAATTTTCAGGGAAAAAGTCCCGGAATTTTCCCCCCAATCACTCCAATGGTCGGCACTTTTTGATTGACAAAAGGTCTAAAAGTCTTACCCAACAAGGTTTTTAGACTTTTTCAGCAAGCCCTAAGTTGGTACGAAAAGAGAGGGCAACAAAGCCTGAAACTCCCGACTCCTGACGACCGGCTACTGACTCCTGACTCCTTAACCCCACCAACAAACTTTTTCAGCACACCCCAATTAAGCCCAAAAGAGTTTAATCTCATAGATTCTGAAAGACCCCTAGTGGCAGTAGGAGAAGAGTCTCCTACTGCCGGCAAACTTAAATGATCTCTCAATCTAGATCACTACCACTGGTTTAGCGGCAGCAATGTTGTAACCACTCAGTTGAATGATCGCATCACTAGCGGCTTGGAAACCAGCCGCTCCATTATTGAGAGCGATAAAAGTACCACTTTGACCTGTCACGTTAAAGGCCGCCGCCGTGTTAGCAGCAAAGGCCGCATTAGTCAAGACCAACTGAATCGCCGCTTCGGTTAAAGCAGTAGCTGTGTCTTTCGATGCGGTCAAAGTGATTGGTGCAATAGGCGCAGGGGCATTAATGCTATCAAGACTAGCACCTGTGCCATTGTAGCCTTGAATAACATCAAAGCCACTCAGCAGCGAATCACCGAGGGAATTGTAGGTCAAAGTATCCAATCCCGTGCTTCCCGTTAGGGTATCTTTGCCAAGACCGCCTGTCAGGTTATCATTACCCGCTCCACCGTTGAGATTGTCATTACCCGCTCCACCATCGAGGGAATTAGCCAGAGTATTGCCGATGATGTTGTCGTTGAGGCTACCACCAATAACATTTTCAAAAGCAGTGGCACTAGCTAGGGCGAGAGTGAGATTTCCGGCGGTGACGGTTTGGGCGACGGTACTGCCGAGATTGAGGTTGATGGTTTTAGCTGTGGTCGCCGCAAAGTTGAGGGTATCGATTCCAGAGGCATCAATTAGGAGGTCGCTATTCAAGACCAGATCCGTGTCGAAGAGGTAAGTGTCGTTATCGGCCCCACCATCGAGGGTGTCGTTGCCGCCTAAACCGCTAAGGGTGTCATTACCTCCCACTCCAGCCAGGGCATCGGCAAAGCTTGTCCCGACCAAGTTGTCATTAGCTGAGTTACCATCATTGTCAAGAATGGTGGCCGTAGCCGTGTCGGGTCCACTGATAGTGTAGCCGGCGGGGGCGGTAATTTTGGTGATGATCGTTTCACTGGGATCACTCAAGAGGTCATCTTTGGTGGGCAGAGT
>NZ_JAPZQJ010000293.1:0-2937 GCF_027530405.1 Microcystis sp. LE19-41.2A
AAGGCTTTCAAGACTCGGTTAACAATTTGTAATATTCCTTGTTGACACCCTTACTGACAAAGAAAAAACTGAAATCAAGTCAGGATAAGGGTTGGAGTGCTTACTGCAAAAATTGTTAAGAAAGATCCCTATAAGGGATAGCTTATCAAGGGGGGCAGGGGGGATCGAACCCAAAATCTATCTTCAATTTAATTATAGCGTTTCCCAATCTCATGAGGTACACCAAAATCTTAACTCCTGACTCCTGACTCCTCAAAACCTAAGACTCTGTACCTCACAACTATGGGAATTGCTATATAACCAACAAGCTTAATTCTCTGATTGCTTAGAAACTAGACAGTTGTTCGGCAATAATAGATACTAACTTATCCACTGCTCCTGCTTGCCCACGCACTGCCCGCAATTTTTGCCGGATAGCCTCTAATTGTTCGGGATTTTCTAACCAAGATATAGCCATATTTGCCACTTCTTCTGGTTGTAATTCCCCCAATAATTCCGGAACAATTTCGGCACCGGCCCAAATATTTGGCCAGGCATATAAACGTTTTTTTCGCAACATATAGAGATTAATTATCTTAGCAAATAAAGAACCCACCCCCGGCAGTTGGGCTAATAAACCGGGTAAACCGTCCCAAGTTCTCATCGCGTCTAGTTGCTGAGTCGGTAGTAAAATAATCATCGGGATTGCCAGCGCCCCTAATTCGGCAGTATTAGCTCCCACCGTCGTTAAAGCTAAATGACAGCGAGAAAGCTGGTTATGGGCGGGAAAATCGGTAATTAAGTCAACTTTTAAACCTTTGGCTGTTTCTAGATAGGGTTTTTCTCCGTTTTTTAATTGGGCAGCACTCCAACCGGTTTTAGTGATCATCGGATTATAGCTAGGATCGGCAAATTTCGCTAAATAAGCTAAATTTAGGGTAGGAGCGACGGGAATCAAGAATTTAGTCTGGGGAGCCTGCGCGTGTATCTTTTCAGCAATGGCTAGGGTTAGGGGTACACCCTGGGCTAATTTCGAGGGTTTGGAACCCGGGAGGAGTGCAATTAAGGTAGTGTCATCGGGGGTGATAGCAGTGGGCAAATCCACCATTAAATCGCCGATAACGGTAAATTTAGATTGATATTGTTCAGGAATATTTTTTAATACACTTGTATTCATCACGGCAAAGCGATCGATACCCCGATACCAACGCGCTTCCCATTCCGCATAGATAACGGTGCGATAACCCAAACGTTTACCGATGGTGAGGGCAAAAAATTGATCGCCCCCTAAAAATAAAACGATGCCCTTGGGGTGCCAATCCCAATTATCGGCGGTTTTTCCCCAGAAAAGAAAATTAAAGAAGTTTTCTGGCGACTGGACTCGATCGACCTCTGGATATTTCCTAACTACTTCCGTTTCCGCCCCCATAGAATGAGTACAAGGGGAAAGAATCACCGAAATCCGCAACAGCGATCGATCTTCTGTTAAGTTTTGTCGCAATCTCTTGACAACTGGACGCACCCATGTAGATATTTCTCCAGGGCCATTGGAGAGAATGAGAAGATCAACAGGAGAATCAAACATGATAAGTAGCTGGTTATAATTAAATTAAAAATGGATTTTAGGTTCGATCCCCCCTGCCCCCCCTATCCATTAGTCACATCTTTCTTAACATAAAATTTGACAAAAAGAGAAAAGTCTGCAAGATGGCTCAAGGGGGTTCTATTGGGGGACTAATTTGATGAGATAGTTTCCAATTCTGGCTGATATCATGTTACCTTCGCAGTCCCAACCAAATAGTTTTAACACCTGGTTCACCGTCGCCTTTTCTACCTAAAAAACCCCCAAGAGAAGCAATCATTCTGACCGCTTCTGGCCAAGGAGGGCGGCTTTTCAGGTGGCGGACCCTTTTTATGAATAGTGGCACACAAAGGGGAGCATCTCACCTTTGTAACCCCTAAATCAGGTTTTTATGTCAAGCTATTTTGAAAGCCTTGCTAGAAAACAGTTTTAGGGATAAGTATAATTACGCACTTGCATAAATGAGATGCTCCCCACACAAAAGAGATTAGGATTAATCCCATCGCTGAGAGTAAATATCAAGTGGAGTTATTGGGGTTGGATGTGTTTGACCCGGTTACAATGAAAGTGGACTCAGAACCGGGTAAGAATGTCCCCGCTTGGTTTCTCGATACTGACTACAACGGCCTATGTTTCCACGTCAATCAGGCATTTTTCCCCGTACCGGCACTTGGGATTCGATTAAGAAAGCTTTAAAGGGAACCTATGAGGAATCAGTCTGGGAACATCTAGCAGGGACAACCAGCGCACCTTTTGCAGTGGGAGAACATCGGCAAATTGCCGTTAAAGTAATTGATGACCGGGGGAATGAGTTGTTAGTGGTTAAGAGTTTAAATTAGCAGAATTAAAGAAAGTAAAACTAATATGAATGCTTACAAAAAATATGTGACAATTGAGCGATCACATCAGTTAATTTTATCCGATTTACCCTTTCGATCCAGTCAAAGAGTAGAAATTATTATTTTAGGCGAAGATAGTCAGGAAACTAACCATCAATTAGAGGAGTTACGGCAAAAAATTGATAGTGCAACCGAGCAAATTTTAGCGGGTAATGTAACCGATGGGGAATTAGTTTTTGAGCAGTTAAAAACAAGATTAAGAGAAGAATATGGCTTAAAATAATGGCAATTTATCAATTCTCCCAAGAGGCAATTAATGATCCGGGGTCAGCGCATCTCAAACGCCATTGACAATTGACCAATTTTGTTATCCGTTTGCTGTGTGAGCATTTCAAGCCCACATTCCGCACCCTCAACTGTCACATAAGCTGTCCCCCTCCAGAGACTTGAGTAAAAATACTTAGCTGGTCAAGGTTTTCTCGGTGGCCGCTAGGGGGGTCTTGAGACCCCTAATTAGGGTCTGCTGAAAAAGTTTTT
>NZ_JAPZQJ010000597.1:0-22528 GCF_027530405.1 Microcystis sp. LE19-41.2A
ACCCTTATATAGAAAGGCATTTAGCGATTTTTGTCAATTGTTTTTTATCTAGAGCGAACTAATCAATTAAGTCTCTTGCCAGATAAGGATTTAGTCGATTTATGCCCCCCTATCGAACCATAACAAGTAACGAAGAGCCTACTTTATTTGGTATCATCAAGTAAGAGAAGCTTGATTTATGTTGGTACAGAAATGATGAATCAAAAAATTACTGCTATTTTCAATGGAGAAGCTTTTTATCCTACTGAAACCTTTAATCTTAAGCCGAATACTAAAGTAAAATTGACAATAGAAACTCAATTAATTGATGAAGAGCAATTGCAAATAATGGCAGATGATGTGGATATTTTAGGAGAAATAGCTACCATTAATCAGGAGTTTATGTTCTCTGAAATGGACGGTTTGTAGAAAATGACTATCGCAAGAGGTGAAATTTATTTCGTTAATCTTAACCCGATTCAAGGAAAAGAGCAAGCAGGAACTAGACCAGTTTTAGTATTATCTATTGATGTGATCAATCAGTTACCCTTAGTGGTGATGGTAGTGGTGGGGACGAAAGGAGAAAATATTCGCCAAGATTATCCGACTAATGTTCGCGTTTCGACTGATGAAAGTGGGCTTCCTTTAGAAATAGTCTTTCTTGGGTTTCAAATTCGTTCAATTGATAAAAATCGCTTCCCCTCGGCACCAGTTGGGAAACTATCCGAAGAAAAAATGCAAGAAATTGAAACGGCAGTCCGATATTGCCTAGGATTGTAAGGAGATTTTATATTTTTGGTACGGCGTTTATCCATAGCTCCTGCAAGGGGGGTATTTCATTGATGCCAATTCTAGCAGATAGCCTCGAGGCGCTCTGACCAAGGTAGTCCTGGCAGCGATAACCACAGCGCGCAACTTCCGCAAGAATGCTAATATAAAAAAGCTATTGGCTAATTTTTTCCTATTTTAACTCGCAATATGCTCCCGTCTAATCTCGATCGCATCGTCGAACGCCTCAAACGTCGTACCGATCCTAAGCAAAAATACGAACAATTACTAGCTTTTGCTAAAAAACTAGAACCAATACCAGAATCTGCCAAAATACCCGCTAATAAAGTTCATGGCTGTGTATCCCAAGTTTATATCACTGCCGACCTCGAAAATGGCCAGGTTTGGTACAAAGGGGATTCCGACGCGCAATTAGTCAAGGGTTTAGTTGCTTTGTTAATCGAGGGTTTAAATGGACTGACTCCCACAGAAATCCTGCAAGTCACCCCGGATTTTATCGAAGAAACCGGTTTAAAAGTCAGTCTTACCCCTTCCCGCGCCAACGGATTTTATAATATTTTCCAATTAATGCAGAAAAAAGCTCTCGGTTTTCAGTTGGGAATGTCCGCTTAGATGTCTAGTTTTCTGGTTCCGGTTCCTTTGATTCGGGAATCTCGCAGTTTTGGAAACGAGTATCCACCAGCGAACGCGTGCAGCCCCAATTACTCGGTATTCCCGACGGCCAACCCATCCGCAAAGCTTCCGGACAGATGGCCATCACCGTTAACTGACAGTCAATTAACTGAAAACCCTCTTTCTCACACTGTTTGAGACTGTGTTTGAGAATGGAATCATTGTTAAATTCGATGGTTTTATTGCACTGAATACAGACCAAATGATGATGGTGGTGGGGATAGGGTTGATTGAGTTCGTAGTGTTTATGACCCTCGGCCAATTCCAACTCCCGCAAAATTCCCATCCGCGACATCAGTTTAACACTGCGGTAAATTGTCGATAAACTAATTCCTTCCCCCCTTTTGTCCAGCAATTCCTGCAATTCTTCGGCGCTGAGATGATTGCCTTTCGGTAAATTCTGGAAAACGTGCAGAATTTTCTCTCGCTGGGGAGTTAAGCGCCACCCCCGCGCGTTGAGTTCCGCTTTCAGGGAGGAAGCAGTGTAGGCAGACATAAGCGATCAACTCTCAATAAAAGCTATTTAATTGACAATGATAGTCGTTTCGGCGAGCCATTGGCAACAATTTTCAGTAGTTGAAAATTCCCCCCGCATTCGAGTATGAAAAATTACTATGAAATCCTGCAAATTCCCCGTAATGCCAGTAATAATCAGATAAAAGCCGCTTTTCGTCGTCTGGCCCGGCAATATCACCCCGATTATAATCCCAATGATCCAGAGGCAGTGACAAAATTTCGGGAAATTGAACAAGCTTATCGGGTTTTGAGCGATAAAAGTCAAAGAAAAGAGTATGATCGCAGTTTATCCCCAGAAATACCCACTTTTAACCCCAGTGCCGAGGATTTTTATCAACAGGGATGGCACTACGCTCAAGAGAAAAATTATCAACTAGCGATCGCATTTTACCAGCAAGCGATCACAATTAATCCGCAATTTTGGCAGGCCTATCTGCAACGGGCGGAAGTTTACTACCATAATCAGCAGGATCGGCAAGTTTTAAGCGATTGTCGGCAAGTTTTGCAGTTAAAACCCGATTGTTCCCAAGCTTACTATTACCTCGGTTTATCGCGTCAACGACTCGGTTACACCCAATCCTCCCTAGAAGCTTATAGAAAAGCAATCGCCATTGACCCAGATAACCCCCAATTCTATTATCAAAGAGGATTGGCTCTAGAGGAACTCTCGGAACTGCCGGCAGCACGAAAAGATTTCCAAATAGCGGCCAAGAAATTCAAGCAACAGGGAAATTTTCGCCGCTATCATGCCATTGCAAATAAATTAAGAGACCCTCATAAAAGTTATCGACAACGGCAATCGATCAAGTGGTCAAAAACTCTTTTTATTGTTTTTAATTTGCTGAAAATCTCTTGCTCATCTTTGCTCAAACCCAAGACCGGTCTAGCAGAGGCTTTTTTAAAGCTTAACCGTAATCAGGCTTTGGCTACGGGTGTATTGGCAGCAATCATCAGCAGTTTTTTCATCGCTTTTACTTGGCAAAACTGGACAGTTAAATCTGATTTTTTGCTGTTATTAGGCTGGGCAGTATTTCCTTTTATTATTCTGACTTTATCTAGTTGGTTAGGCAGAAAATTAAGTAATAAATATGGTAGTCTCACCGGCGATATATTTTTAGGTGGCTTGATAATTTTGCCCTTTTCCCTCGTCATTTTGCTCACTTCCTATTTATCCATAAATGGCGATATTGTCGGCGCAATTATCGGTGTAACCGGCGGTTATCTAACCGGAATGCTCTACTATGGTTATCGCCATTTATCCAACATTCCTTGGCCGATCTCTTTACTTTTACTCCCTTTTGTGCTAGGGTTTCTTACTGTCAACATCTGGGGAGTTTATTATTATCTCTAAATCTTCCGGGGTATTACAGTTAAATAAAATCTCGGAATTATCGATGATTAATTCCTCCACCACGGAGACATTTAACCATTTTTGAAAAGAAGTTCCCCCTTGCTGAATATAAGTCTGCAAAGATTCTAAACAACGACGATGATAGAAACCACAGAGAGGCTCCCAACGAGAGCCGCGGCGGGGAACCAAAGCGATGGCATTTTCTGGTACAGTGGCTAATAATCTTGACCATTCTTGCATAATTGGAGGCGTTAGTAAAGGTAAATCGCAAGCGAGCAATAAAACCCAATCGGTTGATACAAAAGTTAATGCCAAGGCAAAGGCCAATAAAGGCCCCCTAGTGGGAAGCGGTTCCTTAATTATCCGGCAGTATTGGGGAATGATCAGTTCATAACGTTCTGGCCAAGGCGTAATCACAGACACTTGCACCGCACAATCTTGGGCAATTAAACAAGTATTCTCTAGAAAAGAGAGACCCTGAAAAGATAACAATGCTTTATCTCGTCCCATACGGGAACTTTGACCACCAGCCAGAATTAACGCCGTTAAAGCCGGAAAATCACCCATAATAACTTATATTCTCCTCTGCCTAAGTAGGGTTTGCGGCAAAAAGTTTGTTGGTGGAGTCAGGAGTCAGTTATCAGTTATCAGTTATCAGTTATCAGTTCACTGAGAAAACTCCCCACACCCCACACCCCACACCCTACACCCCACACCCTACACCCCACACCCCACACCCCACACCCCCCTTCCCCATCTGCTTAACTGCGTTTCCAAGTATTCCAAGCGACTTTAAAACCGATCAAGAGGCGACGGCTGCCACGATCGAGCTTGCTAAGACCAGCTTTAGCACTACCGAGACTGCGATCGACTCCCTGAACAACTTGGCGGGTACTTTTGACCCCTTCATCGATATTGTCGGTTAATTCGCTGATTTCTGCCCCTGTCAGGCGAATTGCTTCTAGAGTCGGGGGAAATTCCCGATGGAGGGTATCGAACAATTTTTCGGCACTCCGGGCTGCCCGGGCTAACTCTTGCAGAGCAGGTAAAGCGGCGATGAAAACCGCCGTTAAACTAACGGCGACTAGCAGTAAAGAACATCCTAGCCAGAAAATAGGTTCGGTCATTTAGTAGTGATTCGAGTGTTGATTATCGCCCTGGGGGGATTCTTGCGAGTCAGGGGAGGGATTGTCCGTGGCTAGACTTTGACTAGCTTCGATTCCGGCTGTCACCGCCTCTTTTAATCTCATTAAAGTATCATCCCAATTACGCCGGGCCGATTCCGATAGGCGATCGGCCTGTAATTGCATCGTCGTGGTCAGATCTTCGGCTAATTCAGGCAAAGCCCGGGCGGATTTTTGCAGAATTCGACGGGTTTCTTTTCCAGATCTCGGCGCTACTAATAAACCCGCCACTGCCCCGATCGCACTGCCCACTAAAACCCCGACGACGAATAAGCCACCGTTACCGTTATTTTTATCTGCCATAGGATTGCCCTTGTACTTAATTCCCAATTTTACGAGCAATTACACTTCTCTTGTGCAGTTTCTTCGGCAAAAATTTTGACCTGTTGCTCTTGGTAAGCAGCAACAGACCTAGAAGGGATAAATTGAGAAAAAATAGCGATCGGGGAAAACCTGATTTTACGGCTGACTTTGAGCCAATAAGGGAGTGAAAAAGAAGAACCTCTGGGAGTCTTGCCGTGTTTCGACCCCAAAGGTTCTTCTTATACTGAACTTATACTCCTCACACGATATTTATATTACACACAATCCGCTGCTTTTGTCAAGAGGTTTACGAAATTTTTTCCACAGACCTCTGGCCAAATTAATTTTCTATGGCCGGTAGGCGCTCTTGCTGGGGACAGTTAAGTAGGGTTTGCGGCAAAAAGTTTTTCCTGGGGGCAGGTGGGGTGTGGGGTTTTATCGATTTTCAGGACAAAAGTAAAGTTAACTGTGGGGTAAGAAGAACGTAGGTTGGGTTGAAGCATGAAACCCAACGCCCGATTATGTTACGCTACCGCTAACCCATCCTACAAATAATTGTACCTCCCTACTTATCAGACTAAATCCTGTTTAAAAGCTATGGCAGAGTGGGGAGAGGGAAGTAGGGGGTGGTATCAACTATTGCCTTCAAGCCATGTTTTTAAATCTCGTTCTGGTTTGGCCACATTGAATAAATGTAAACCAAAATCCTCTGAAATATCTTGACAAATTTTCACTCCTCTGATGCTGTTGCCTTTTTCATCTAAAAGGGGCGAAAAAGTGCCAATTCCCAACTGATGGGGGACTACTGCCGTAATTCCGCCCCCGACACCGCTTTTTGCTGGTAATCCTACTCGATAGGCCCATTCTCCCGAAGCGTCGTACATTCCACAGGTAAGCATAACACTGATCACATCTTGAACGTAGTGTTCATCGATCGCCCGTATTCCTGTGATTGGGTTGACACCCCCATTAGCCAAGGTAGCGGCCATCAGGGCTAAATCGTGAGCATGGACGAGGATGGCGCATTGTTGACAGTAAAGGTCGAGGGTTTCTTCAATTTTATCGCTAACCATGCCAAAATTTAGCATCAGATAGGCCATGGCCCGATTACGATTGCCGGTGGATTTTTCCGAGAGAAAAACGGGGACATTAATCTCGTGATCCCTACCCGTATAGCGTTTAAACATTTCCAAAATACGTTTTAGCCTTTCCGTGGCATTCTGTCCGGTGATTAAATCCGTGGTAGCGATCGCACCAGCATTAACCATAGGATTATAGGGACGATTGGTTTTTTCATCGAGAATAATCGAGTTAAAAGCTTCCCCCGTGGGTTCAACACCGACTTTACTGTTAACGTATTCCCTTCCGTGATCTTCTAGAGCTAATCCAAAGACAAAAGCTTTAGAAATCGATTGTACTGTAAAGGTTTGCCGACAGTCTCCCACCTCAAAAATCTGACCGTCAGTGGTAATTACCGAAATACCAAACCATTGTGGAGCTGCTAGGGCTAATTCCGGAATATAATCGGCGATCTTACCCGTCTGTAAATCAGAGTATTTGTCGTGAAGATAGTTAAGATAGTTGCGAAAAGGATAGACCAACTTTTGACCAGAATTGACCGGACTAATAAAATCTTTTGGGGAAGCCATAGAGGAGTATAGCAGTTATCTTAATAATGAGTGACAAAGTTGTGGTTTTGGCTAGTCAGTGGCCGGTATTGAGGAGACGATGCCCAATGAAGTTATAATTAGATTAACTGCCGTAATTTTGCCTGTAAAGTCTTTTTGCCGAATTTAGTTACAGTTTGTTGACGCAACCATTGCGGGTGACAACGTTGATCCTGACCTGGCAAAATTTCTAAACAAGCTTGAGCCACCTTTTCGGCATCTCGATAGGGAACGCGCCACCCCACCAAACCATCCTGCAGCGGTTCTGCTGAACCGTCCTCATCTCCAGAAATCACGGGAATACCACAGGCCATGGCCTCTAGGTAAACAATCCCGAATCCTTCCCGGGAGGGCATAACGTAAGCATCGGCTAAACGATAATGGTCGGCTAATTCCTCCGTCGGGACAAAACCCGCGAAAATTACCTGTTTATCCACTCCTAACTGCTTGGTTAAAGCTTCTAACCTGGGGCGATCGTCCCCACGTCCAATGACTAGATATTTTACTTCGGGATAAGTCTCTAGAATTGTCGGCAGGGCCCGAATGGTAACATCTACCCCTTTATGGATATCCCCCGACCACAACCGGGCCACTGTTAATAAAACTTTGGCATTTTCCATATCATATTTTTTGATTAATGTCAAGGACTTTTCACCTAAATTAAACTTTTCCTCATCCACCACACAGGGGAGAATTGCTACTTTTTTGGGATCGATAGCGTTAGCCTTACACATAAGATCGCGAGTGTAACGGCTAATTGTCCAGATCGATGCGGCCGCTTGCAGGGCTTGTTTTTGGGAATTTGGTAAAGGTTCCCAGACTTCATTGCCGTAGGTGAGGACGGTGTAGGGTATGCCTAAAGCTTGACAGTAAAGACGGGTGAGAGGAGCTAAATTTATATGACCACAAAAAACCCGTTGGGGACGTTTCCGGAGGAGAGAAACTAGAAACTTAAGGGCTAATTGAATGCGTCCGAGAGTTGCTGAGTTATTTTTCAGGTAATGAAAGGTAATACCTTGATTTTTGAAAGGATTAGGACAATCAGGGGCATCCCGCAGTAAAAAAACCTCGGCCGCCTCGCAATCGGGCAAAGTGAGATAAGCTTGCAGGACATCCTTGATATAGGATTGAATACCGCCTTCTTGGGAAAAAATCTCTAAAAATAGGAAGATATGAGGCATCATAGAACGTCAGCGTCAAAAAGTTTTAGGTTTGGCGAAAAAATTTTCCCCGATCTCTTATCTGTACTATCACACTTTCTTGATCTATTTCGATCGTCTCCCCAGTAATAGCTCCTAACCGCTAACAGTCCGAAAAAGAACAATCTGGGCGATCTTCTCGCTTGTAAGTAGGGAGGCACAATTATTTGTAGGATGGGTTAGCGGTAGCGTAACCCATGCGGGAGTTGGGTTTCATGCTTCAACCCAACCTACGTTCATCTTATATTTAATTCCACCCACCTACTTAACTGCCAGAATAAGGGGAATTCCGATGCTGATAGCTAAAATAACTGATATTAGTCAGTTTAGCTGATGATGCTGCCAGGGCGATAGATAAAAAGTGAAGGACGGGGAAATAGTCAGAATTTTCCTGGATGCCAAAGATCAAGCTATTTCTTTGTCCCTTGTGTCATCGGGGAATCTTCCCTTTTAACGCTAGATATTTTCAGGAATTACTAGAGACAAAAAAAATTAAAGTTCCTCAACTGCTCCCAGAACGGTTAAGCTTATTTTAATCTCTGTAATTGCTTTTATGGCTCATTTGACTTCTGAAAGACTCAATTTAACCACAAAAATCGCCTATGGTGCGGGGGATTTGGGACCGGCTATCACTGCCAATATCTCGGTATTTTACCTGCTATTTTTCCTCACTGATGTGGCAGGATTATCGGCAGGATTAGCTGGTAGTGTGCTGATGGTGGTGAGAATTTTCGACGCTATTAACGATCCGATCATTGGCATGTGGAGCGATCGAACTCGTACTATCTGGGGTCGTCGCTTACCATGGATGTTATTGGGGTCGATTCCCTTCGGAATTAGCTATTTTTTCCTGTGGTTAATCCCGACTAATAACCAATTATGGCTATTTTTATATTATATTTTTATTGGTATTATCTTTAATTTAACCTATACAGTAGTCAATCTTCCCTACCAGGCACTCACCCCTGAATTAACTTATGATTATAATGAGAGAACCCGCTTAAATAGTTTTCGTTTTGCCTTTTCCATCGGGGGCAGCATTCTCTCATTAATTCTCTATATTATCGTCTCATCGTCCTATGCCAACGATCTCCATCAAGCTTTTTTATTGTTAGGTGTAGTTTGTGCTTTAATGTCGATTATAGCAGTTATTTGCTGCGCTTTAGCTTTACAAGAACGAGGAGCAAAAGCGATTCTCAATTCTCCCCAGAAAAAAGTTTTGGCAATTGCTTTTATAGTTATCGGTGCGCTTTCCTCGGTCTATGGACTAGGAAAAATTGGGGTAAATCCCAGAGACTTTATCGCTATTTCCACAATTTTATTAGGAATAGAAGGGATAGTTTCGGGGTTAACCCTTTACTATGGCAAAACTGAAAATCATCTCAAGGATAGCGCGGCAATTAAACAGAGAGAAGCGGATAATAATACCGAAACTATTCCCCTGAAAGAACAATTAAAAATAGTTTTTGGTAATCGTCCCTTTTTATACGTTATTGGCATCTATCTTTGTGCTTGGTTAGGAGTACAATTAACCGCCTCGATTTTGGTTTACTACGTCGTCAGCTACATGAGACTATCGGAAGCAGAATCGGGTTTAGTCGCTTTGGCAGTACAGGGAACAGCTTTAGTGATGTTATTTTTCTGGCAAGCAGTTAGTCAGAAATTAGACAAAAAGATAGTCTATTTTTTAGGGATGACATTCTGGATTATTGCCCAAATTGGTTTATTTTTGCTCCAACCAGGAGAAATAACTTTAATGTATGCTTTGGCAGTTTTGGCAGGATTTGGCGTATCTGTGGCCTATTTAATTCCTTGGTCAATGGTTCCCGATGTGATTGAATTAGACGAATTAGAAACAGGAAAACGTCGAGAAGGTATTTTTTATGCTTTCATGGTACTTTTGCAAAAAATTGGTTTAGCTTTGGGGTTATTTCTTGTCGGTATTGCTCTAGAAACATCGGGTTTTAAACCGAGAATCCCAGGAGAAGCAATTCCCCTGGAGCCAGATAGTGCTTTAATAGCAATTCGCCTAGCAATTGCTCCTTTACCGGCATTTTTTCTGATCATTAGCTTAATTCTTGCCTATTTTTATCCAATTACTCGCCAAGTTCACGCCGAAATTTTAGACCAATTAGCAACAAGAAGACAAGAGGAAAAGTAAACATCAGTTTTTTGAGAAACACTGTCAGTTAAACCCCGTAATAATTTTTCTTCTTCAGGTTCCAATCGTTTTGTAAATTATCAAGACAAAGTTATACTAAATCCGTTGAGTATAGGCTACATATCAGGACAGGCACTCATGCAAAAGGGGAAATAAATAATCAGTTTTTAATAACCGGATTTAGTATTAGACCCATGATTGCAGACATTTTTGAAAATTTTCCTTTTTAGGATGGTTTTCCTGAATTGAGATTCTCCCCCCTACTAAAGCAAGGGGGAAAAAAAATCAATTGGCACGCTGTTCAACCAACAGTTGGTAAGCATGATTAAAATCAGCCGTTGTAATGCGAATCTCAGCCGGGTCAGTCATTCCCTGATGGCGATAACGACGAATTGCCATCAGTGCCGCTTGGTTACATAATAACGCTAAATCTGCGCCATTCCAGCCTTCGGTTGCCTCGGCCCAATAGCCTAAATCCACATCCTGTAAAGGACGTTCATCATTATGAACCCCGAGAATTGCTAAACGACTAGAGGCATTCGGTAAATCAACTTTTAACTGTAAATCCAACCGTCCCGCTCGCAATAAGGCTGGATCTAACGCATCTGGGCGATTAGTGGCTCCAATCACTAAAATCGTTGCCCCCGTTTGCAACCCATCCAACTCCGTGAGGATTTGTCCCACAACCCGGTCACTCACTCCTGAATCCCCACTATAACGACCTCTTGCTGGTGCTAAAGTATCAATTTCATCAATAAAAACCACACAAGGTGCTGCCTGACGAGCTTTGGCAAACAACTCACGCACCGCTTGTTCACTCGCACCCACCCATTTACTCAAAAGCTCAGGTCCATTAATACTAATAAAATTAGCTCGCGCCTGAGATGCAACCGCTTTGGCCAATAAGGTTTTTCCCGTTCCGGGGGGACCCCAAAGTAAAATACCTTTGGGAGCTTGGGCTTTGGTTTGCGTATATAATTGAGGATGGAGTAATGCCCCTTCCACGGACTCCTGTAGGGTTTGTTTAATCTGTTCAAGTCCGCCAATATTGTCCCAGTCCACATGGGGAGATTCCACTTCCACAGACCGCAATACCGCCGGTTTAACTTCTTTAAGGGCTTGCAAAAAGTCGGCTTGGACCACCGTCATTGTTTCTGGAATTTGCGAGTCAATCGTAGGAACCTGGCGTCGCAAAGCACTATAGGCCGCTTTCTGGCAAACGGCTTTTAAATCTGACCCGACAAATCCCACCGCATTATCGGCAATCAGAGCTAAGGAAACTGATTCATCTAAGGGCATGGAACGGGTGAGAATTTGCAGGATTTCTAAACGGCCCTTGCGGTCAGGCACCCGAAAGAGGACTTCTCGGTCAAACCGTCCAGGGCGACGGAGGGCAGGGTCAAGATGGTCGGGACGGTTTGTCGCCGCTAGAACAATCACCCCTCGGCTTTGGGCAAAGCCATCCATTAAACCCAGCAATTGGGCTACCAGTCTTTTTTCTACTTCCCCTTCAACTTTACTGCGGTCGGGTGCCATGCTATCAATTTCGTCAATAAAAACGATACAAGGCGCATTCTTACTGGCTTTCTCAAAAATTCCCCGCAGTTTTTGCTCGGCTTCCCCATAATATTTGCTGATCACCTCTGGTCCGACTAAGGCAATATAGTTAACACCGAGTTCTTCGGCCAAAGCACGGGCGGTCAGGGTTTTACCGGTTCCAGGGGGCCCGACTAAGAGAACGCCGCGAGTGGGTTCAAGTCCTAACTTGGCCAACAAGTCAGGGCGTTTCAGAGGAATGGCAATTAGTTCTTTGAGTTCTTTAATCACTTCCGTCAATCCACCAACATCTTTAAGGGAAGCCGTGGTCGGTCCTTCGGGCGGTGTCACAGTGTCTTCAACCCCTGAATCAGTGGGAGATGACCGATTGCGATTAACCTCAAAATCATCCCCAGCAGAATTGTTCGGACGAGAAACTCCCCCTGAACGGGGAATACCGCCAGAACGGGGGATGTTACTCAAGGGACGAGAGTTAAACTGCACTTCGGTTTTAATTTCCCCTTTTTCCAGTTTTTCCTCTAAGGTTTTAGCCAGTTCGACTAATTGCTCAAAGCCTTTGAATAGTTCTACCATAAAATTTCTCCTGAGTCAAGTGAAAGATGGGGACTGCAGCAATTCTCATTTTAAGGTTTCATGACATTAAAACCCTGGCACCTAGAGGGGTTAATAATTCTTAACGAGTCTCTAGATCGCTGAAACAACGCAAAATCGTTTCAAAATGAGAATTGCCGTGGGGACTGGGTGATAGATGGGGTTGAGAAGTCCGACTTGAGCAGACTAATTACCTTTAAAATAACAGATCTGCCGCGCCTTTTACCCGGGCTAGAGGTTCTACTGACCGGGGTAAACTGGGTAAGCGGATCAAAGTTTGCTCTGGGAATAAATCCCAATCAATTTCCTCATTAGCATGATAACGATTCTGCACGACATAACGTTGATAGACTCCCATTTTTTTCAAAGATGCTGTCAATCGCAGTTGTTCGGCAACTATAGCATCTTGGGCTTGCAAAACTCCAATAAATTCTGTATGTTGGGGGTCTTTTAGTTTTTTCTGGGCAGACATCACTTGTTGTCTTAAGGTTCGCAATCGTCCCATTAAATCTACACGCCCTAAGACATTTTGATACTTCATCCAAAGCTTAAAAATCCAACTTAACCAATCTCCTAAAGCCGTTGGCATTTCCAAAAATCGCAGGAGATGACCGGTAGGAGCCGTATCTAAAATAATCAAATCTTGTTGTTTCTGGTCTAATAAATCCATCACTGTTACTAGGGATAACATTTCATCAATTCCTGGCAGAGATTGAGCTACAATTTGTCGCCAAGCTTCCGGAGTATAAGCTAGTTTGATGTTTCCTTCTTCCTTACCTTCACCACTAATCATTTCTGCCAGTTCCCATAAATAATCATCTCGAAATTTTTCTAAAATGATATTAGCATCAACTTCTTGACCACTTAAATTAGCAGTTAATTGTGTGGATTGATGTCCTAACTTTGTCCCAAAGGCATCTCCCAAAGAATGCGCTGGATCAATAGAAATAATTCTAATTTTTTGATCGGGATGACGATTAGCTAACGCCCAACCAATGGCCGCAGCAACGGTGGTTTTTCCCACTCCCCCCTTGCCACCAATGATAATGAGTTGGCGTTTGTCGTCAATAAAATCACTAAAACTCGGCAGAATTTTTTGCGGCCATTGAATAGGAGGCGGGGGAGTAAATTCTACTTTTTCGATGATTTTAATTTGACTCATGATCTGATCTAATGCTTCACCTCCTAGGGGTTCTTTTGATTGTTGGGGCAGGGTGAAAATTGTCTCTTGACCTGGAATTTTTAGGAATTTATCCAGGAGTTGCTGTTGCTCACTATAGCGATCTAAATTTTGATTAGGATCCGTTAGAATGCGATTAATAAATAAGCTGCCGCAGGGAATATTTAAGTGATGCAAACTATTGAGTAATCGTTCGGTTTCTAATAAACTCATCGGTTCGGCAATTGCCACAATTAAACAAAGGGTAAAATCCCGATCTTGTAGGATTCGTTTGCCTTCGGTTAATTCTGCTTGTGTTTTGACTAAAAAGTCATCCACATCATCGGCATTGTAGGTTTTTGAAAAAGTTTGCGAAATAACACGATGTTTTTCTTGAAACAACTCTAAAGAATTTAAAATAATCTCTAAAAAGTCTTTAATTCCCAATAAATTCAAGGTATGACCAGAGGGAGCCATATCAACAACAATTCGATCTACAACATTGTCAATAAGTAATCGTTGAATTTCTAATAGACCCATAATTTCATCTAAACCTGGCCAGTCTAAATCCCAAACAGGAGTTAAATCTTCTCCTTCAACAAAACTGCCCCGTTCTACTAAAAGTTCTAAAAATTTTCCGTATTTTTCTTTAAATTCTAAGAGCAATTTTTCCGCATCTAATGCCCTAACTTTTAAGTTGGGTAAGTCTTTTACAGGTGATGCTTGATCGCTAACTTCTGTTTGCAATACATCCCCTAAAGAATGAGCAGGATCGGTTGAGATTAACAGGATTTGTTCCTCGGGAAATAATTTAGCCCAACGGCGAGCAAATCCACAGGAAAGGGTGGTTTTTCCCACTCCTCCTTTGCCACTAAACATAACTAAATGTCGAGTGTCATAACGACTTAGAGAGTTATTTACCAAGTTAAAGTTAGTCATAGAGAAATCAAGTTAAGTAAAGTGATAGGGGGGAGAAACTTGTCCTAATTGTAATTCCCAACGGGGGCAGGCTTTCTGCCAATGCAAGACTTGCTCGATTAGTAAAGGTTCTTCTTGAAGATTAACTAAAAGATAAATTCGTGATTCTGTCCCCGGAGCAGTAATAATCCTCGTTGATGGATAGCTTTGGGTGATTAAATTCACGAGATTTTGCCATTCTGAACCTTGCAAAGTATAAAAATCTTGTTGGGCTTCATAAAGCTGTTTTTTGGCTAAAAAATATTGTCTGCCCTTGCTTTCAGAAGAGAGTACAGGCTCCTCTGGCTTACGGGGAATACATTTTAAAAGATATTCTCCTTTTCCCTCAAGTTCTTCAATTTTTTCTTGATATTCTTGGCCATGAGAACAAAGATGAGTCAGTAAATTTTCTGTCTCTAAAAAAGATGTGCCAAAACGTAAGGGTAAAATAGTGGTTTGTTGAAATAATTCACAGATGACTCGATCATGACATAAAACCGATTGAATCAAGCGTTCATCATCATTTTGTAAAGTGTCTAAACCAACTTCGGGTTCGACTACGGCCGATAGCTCTCCACCAGTTATCAGTAACAATGGGTTAGCCATTCCAACGGGTAATTTTAGGCTTTCTATGGGGGTTTTCAAAAAAGCGTAAGTATATAGATTGTACAATTTCATAGGGTTGACCGAAAGAAAATTGACGATTTTTTACAAGTTTTTATATTGGGGCGTTGATATGCTAGAATATTCTAAGTTATTCAGGGATTGTTATGACAACCACTCGTCCACCCAGACCAATTAGATCTAAAATTAGCACCATGCCTCGGAAACAATCTGAAGCAGATCACCAACTTGAGCTTTATAAGTTAATTACTGAAAAACAACGTATCCAAGAAAAATTAGAAATGATGGAGCGGCAGATTCAGCAATTAAAAAATCGTCTCACGTTTGTGACAGAGCAAATTGAGACTACAGAACAAAGTATTCAAAATTTGCGTACAGCCAACCCTCCTAGTGTAGCTAAAAAACCTGATTCCCCCAAAACTGTTGCTCACTCCTCTAATAATTCCAGTAATTTCCAAACTTTTTACCTAGAATATTAAGGCTTAACCAAGGGCTAGTTCTGACCAAGCTTCAACGAGTTCTTGAGCTTGTCAAATCCGCCCTTACTAAGCTTACAATTTGTGATTTTGTTCATGATCTATGTGGTGGGAAAGATTGCAAGTTTAGAGAGAAGATTCAGATTCGTTTTCTGCCTCTTCTTCTTCTAAGGCTTGAATTTTTAATAAAAGTTCTTCTTCCTGAATTTCAAACTCCTCCTCAGAAATGTTGCCCATATCGTAAGATAGTTGTAAGGATAATAACAATTTGTGCAAATTTTCCGCCTCATCATATTCTATATCTGCACGCTCTTGAATTTTCTCCCCAATCCAGATCAGACCCCCAATAGGACCGGTAACAGGAAGAAATAAAAGATCGAGAAACATAACTAATACTCTCCTTAGACAAGTTGGGCAAAGGTATAGGGTGCGGTTAAATTGTTATAGCGAATTCTTAGGCGATCACCAAACTGCTGATCGATCGCTTCAACGTTTTGGCTAAATTCCGGCTCTTGCTCCCAGGGAATTAAATAAGCTGCATTGTAAATCATGTCATCCGTCATCGGATCGCTTTCAATCACCTCTTGGGCGCGATGATTTAATTGGTCTCTAAAGACTTGAATAATGTCTTGTTTCCGTTGCAATACAGTGGCTTCAATGAGTTGACCTATATGAATAATTTCTTCCATATTTAAGTTTTTCCCCATCATCGCATCCCGTTCTTGCTTTAACTTCGGATTAGACTCCAAAGCCGCTTGTAATTCCCACTGATTATCCCAAAAAATCTTAATGCTAACCTCTCGTTGGCCTGACAGTTTAGCAAATAATTCTTTCAGTTGGGTTTTATAGGGAGTAATTAGTTGTTCGGTGACGGATTCCCAGGTTTTGATAACTAAGCCAAACCGCAGGGGCAACAACGTTGTAAACCCTGCTTCCATGACAGTTTCTAATACTTTTTCATGGCAAATTAAATAGCGACGGGATGCCAAATACTTCTCTTTATGAGCAGCGGAGTAGAGAAAACTAAAACCCTCAATCATCTCACTGTGAACTGGCTCATTATCAATCCCTTGCAAAACGAGTCCGTCAGGAACTGGTTCGGGAAATATTCCATATAAATAAAGACCCACTGTCATCAGTATTCTCCCAAATTAAACCGGCTGAGAAGTTAAAACCAAACGAAGCTTTAGATGAATTAAATCTAGTTGAGCTAAACCCAGATCAACATTTCCTTCCACAACAACCCCTGTATTGAGGAGTCGATCCACTAATTCTAACACAGAAGGCTTAATACCCTCCTCTCCCGGGTAATAACTCCCTGCTTCCGGTAAAAGAGTTCCAAACTCTCCTAGGTGGACATTTAACTCTTCTGGCTCAACCTCAAAAATTTCACACAAATAGAGAATTTGTTCTTGCAATTTTTGGATACTTTCTGCGGCTCTATCTAAATCAGACTCACTGAGAACCCCTTTTTCCATCCGGCGAATGATTTGGGCTTCGAGCAATTGGCGTACCAGTTCCACGACAGTTAACAGTAAAGGGGCTAAACCAGCTTGGCTATTACTTTCTGGACGGGTCAGCAAGGCTTGATTATCAGAATCGTAAGGTGTGCAAGCAAGTGTCATGGTTGGAGTTGGTAAATGAGCAGTTTTTGACGGTGAGTCTCTAGTGGGAGGCTTGGCCAAGAAATTTTATCTGAGGGAAAAAATGATGTAATTAAACAATTTCAACCTTCCCCTGCCCTGTGAAGATTCCAGGGACGAATTTCTCCGACAGGAGGAATGTGCTTGATTATTTTAACTGGTATCATGGCCCTCGATTGCCCCCGATTAGGGTAGGGATTTTAAGGCTTAAAGTTTAGCTGCCGGGGTTTCTGTTAATAAGGCTTGGGATTGGCTATAGAGATAGGAGTCGCTTGCCCACCCATTAATTGCCATCTCCCTTGCTCTATCAACAGAGGCAATCGTTAACTGCTGTAAACTTCTTGACCGTTTGAGGATTCAATTGAGGAATTTCAATATATATGAGGAATGTGATTGATCGTTGGGACTGCCATCACGTCTCTCCACTACACTCCATTTGGTTAAGGATTTTAAGGTTTGAAGTCGGCGTGAAAGTTCCAGGTTTTCTGCGAATAAAGCTTGGCCTTGGCTAGGGAGGTAGGGATAACCTTGCAAGCTGTTAATCGCAGTTTCCCTGGCCTTATCCAGGGGGGCAATCGTCTCGTGTAAATTTCCTAACCTTTGAGGATTCAGGTGAGGAATTTCACGCATCTGAGGAATGTGCTTCATCGTTCGGACTGGTATCATGGCTCTCTATTGCACTCAATTGGCTTAAGGATTTTAGGGTTTCAAGCTCAGTTTCCAGGGTTTGGAGTCGGAGCGAAAGTTCCCGATTTTCTGCTAGTAAAGCTTGGGATTGGCTATGGAGGTAGGGGTCTCCTTCCCACCAGTTGATCCCCATTTCCCTGGCTTTATCAACAGAGGCAATTAACAAACGAATGCGGATATTTATAAGTTCAGTGGAGGCGATCGAAACGGAAATATCGCCGGCAATCACAATTCCTTTATCTAAAACTCGTTCGAGTATATCCGCTAAACTCGAACCTTGAGTTGCTGTTTTTAGGGAGTTGTTTGACTGGTTTTTGAGCGAGCCAGCAAAAGTGGAAGAAGTCACGGTTGGTTTCACTCAATAAGAGTATAAAATTAGTCTTTTCGCTGGGGCAAGTTGCCTCGCAGTAAAGATTGAATGGCTTTTAACGACTGATTTCCTGTCGAAGGCTCAGGAGTTGACGCTTGGGCATCGGAAGGCTCCTCTTCCTCTAGAAAGGATAAGGATTCTAACGGATTGTCCTCGAGGATTTCCCATAAAATCGCTCTTGACTTATCAACAGATAAATTTGTGCGTGACAAAAGAACATCGGCGCAGATATCACGGAAGTCCGAGTCAGCGGAGTTGGCCGCAATATCGTGAGAGGCGCAGACTTTAGCAATCATTAAACAGGAGCGCAAACCCGACGTTTTTTCAGTCGCAGTTTTCACACGAAAGGTTTTGACGAGGTTGACAATAAATAAAGCATCTTCTCGACCAATCCCCGTTTTTTGAGCAAGAATTTCTGTCTGAGTTAGTTGGTCTGGTTCAGGCATATTGATAGTTACCAACCGATCCATTAAAGCATCTTGGGTGGCATGAACCCCACAGTATTCTTCTGGGTTGGAGGTGAAAATTGCCCGAAACTGAGAATTGACTTGTAGGTAATCGGGTTGATGGCTAGTGGGCGGCAGGGTGAGAATTTTTTCTTCCAAGGCAGAGAGTAAAACGTTGTTGACCTCAGGTCGAGAACGATTGAACTCATCATAAACTAGGGTAAACCCCTCGCGACAGGCCATTGTTAAGCGAGAATCCACCCAATTGTGTTTTAGCTCGTCTTCAACTTTGAGAACGCTGTGGATATAGTTATCCATCAGTTTTTTATGGGTGTAGCCAGACTGACTACCAATTAAATCGGAACTGGTAAAGTCATCATCGCCAAAGATTAGCATCACAGGTCTGGCTAAACAATTGGCCAAGTGCATTGCCAAGGTGGTTTTTCCCGTTCCTGCTGGGCCACATAGATGAATGGAAAAACCAGAGTTTAGATAACGTAAGGCGCGGGTGGCAATTTGATCAATCGAAGGCGTAACAACAAATTGACCGGGGCGGAGGCTGAGGACGGCTCTTCTTGTTTGAGTTTCAGTAACTGTCATAGTTGAAATCTAGTAAATACCATTGATAATCCCCGCCTGAAGCGTACGGGTATTCTTGAGCTAACAACTGCTGGTTCAGGTTTCCCCTTAATAACCGAGTAGGCGAGGACGCTTGTGTTACCCGAATTTTACGGCAAGTTTAATCGTCTTTGGCTTTTAAGGCTTACCTCATAATAATATCACAAAAAATTAGGAACTGTCATCAATTAGATCTAGAACCTTGATTCTGAAGGTATTTCAGGATATTCATTAGTCAAGGGAATAAAATTCTTGTCTAGATTACTTTTCAAGACTTAAACAATGACAAGCCCAGATGCAGTCCTTTTCCCTTACCTCCTTTGTCAATAAAAGACTAATAATGACAACATTAGCTATAAACTAAGTGAAGTTTTATAATACTTCTTAATTTACCAGAGCCCTAGAGCAGCCTGAAGAGGAACCCACCAATCCTACGTTGAGTCTAGAAACTTGAAAAGGCAGGACTGGCTAGGTTTAAAACCAAAGGCTTATTGTTGTATTTTCAGATAGTCCTCTAGTTTAGCCAGGAAAAGGGACTAGAGGGTTTTTACTCTAGCCCTAGGCTTAAGTGGGTTGTAATTAACCTAGAGATTTATTTGCCAAAAACGTAGATAGACAACTCTTGACGAAATTGACGCAAATCGTCTTTTAGCTGTTTCGCTTCCGCTAAACGTCGTTCTTGAAATTGACTCAAATCATCCTTCACCTGTTTAGCTCGATCTAGATGAAGTTGGCGTAAGTCGTCCTCTAGCTGTTTCGCTGCCGCTAAACGCTGTTCTTGGAATTGACTTAAATCCTCTTTCAGCTGTTTAGCTCGATCTAGATGCTGTTGACGTAAGTCGTTTGCCAACTGTTTCGCTTCAGCTAAACGTTGTTCTTGGAATTGACTTAAATCGTCCTTTAGCTGTTTGGCTCGATCTAGACGCTGTTGCCGTAAGTCGTTGTCTAGCTGTTTCGCTGCCGCTAAACGTTGTTCTTGAAATTGACGTAAATCCTCTTTTTGCTTTTCCGCTTGAGCTAAACGCTGTTTTTGGGTAGCTGTTAAAAACAAGTGGCTTTCCTGTTGAACTTTTTGGAAAGACTGACGCAAGGCAGTTGCCTGTTCTTGCGCTTGTTTTTGTCTTTCAGTTTTAACATCCGACAAAAAAGCTTGGACTTCTTGCGAGAGTTTAGCTACCTCTCCAGCAATCGATAAACGCTCCTGGCGGAACTGTTCCATGAGAGCAGGCATGGGGTTGTCCTCAATTACTAAATACTATGGAATGGATTAGACCCAATCACCCGCTAGGAAAACCTTCACGGGGACTGGGGGGAGAGACAGTAGAGTCCGACTTTTCTTATCACCCCAAAGTTGAGATAGTGAACTACCCTATCAATTATAGACTATTGCGCCCCAAGAGAGGGGTAACTAAACTCAATAGGGATTAAAGAAAAGCCGAGAATCTAGAAAACCTGGTCGGGTTTTAACTGAGCAGATAGGAGAATCTGGGATCAATCCCTAAGCAGGAACCGCCGCCGATTGAGTCAGACCAACTGCTTCAGCATATTTGAGGTAGGTTTCAACCGAAGCGATGACTACACGAGCTTCAATTGCTAATAATTCGATTCCGACGAGAGATACGCGAGCCCAAGCATCAATAACGATACCTTTGTCAAGGATGCGATCAATAACTTCAGCTAAGCTAGAGGAAGAGTTGGTTTTTTCGACTGCCATGGTAATAGACCTTTTTGTTAGTTGTATAGAGAGTGTACAGTGCTGATCCAAAAGTTGAGATAGGGAGCTACCCCATCTCAAGGGGCGTGGCCTCACTACCTAAAGAATGGCTTTCCATTGCGCTATTGCGAAAAATAGAGAGGCTCACATTCTGGCGATAGGCGGTAAACCTAGCTACAAGGGTCAAAATCACGGTCACAAAAATAATTTGTCTGAGTCTAGCTTTGTTCTAGCTATCCGTTGCCGTGCCAACCCTATTAACATAGACTATTGCGCCCCAAGAGAGGGGTAACTGAACTCAATAGAAATTAAAGAAAACCCAAGAACCTGCAAAACCCGGTCGGGTTTTAACTGAGAAGATGGGAGAATCTGGGAGCAATCCTTAAGCAGGAACCGCCGCAGATTGGGTCAGACCAACTGCTTCAGCATATTTGAGGTAGGTTTCAACAGAAGCGATAACTACACGAGCTTCAATCGCTAATAATTCGATTCCGACGAGAGATACGCGAGCCCAAGCATCAATAACGATACCTTTGTCAAGGATACGATCGATAACTTCAGCCAAGCTAGAGGAAGAGTTAGTTTTTTCAACTGCCATGGTAGTAGACCTTTTTGTTTGTATAGAGAGTGTACAGCGCTGATCCAAAAGTTGAGATGGCGAACTACCCAAGACCAAGGGGCGCAGCTTCCTACCCAAATAATTGCTTTCTATTCCGAAAAATAGTGAGTCTCACACTCTGGTGATTGGGGGTAAACCTAGCTACAAGGGACAAAATCACGGTTACAAAAACAATTTGTCTGCGTCTAGCTTTGTCTTCGCTATCCGTTGCCGTGCCGACCCTATAAATTATAGACTATTGCGCCCCAAGACAGGGGTAACTAAACTCAACAGGGATTAAAGAAAAGCCGAGAATCTGGAAAAACCACTAGGGTTTTAACTCAGCCGATGGGAGAATCTGGGTTCAGTCCTTAAGCAGGAACCGCCGCAGATTGAGTCAGACCAACGGCTTCAGCATATTTGAGGTAGGTTTCAACCGAAGCGATAACTACACGAGCTTCAATCGCTAATAATTCGATTCCCACCAGAGAGACGCGAGCCCAGGCATCAATAACGATACCTTTGTCAAGGATACGATCAATAACTTCAGCCAAGCTAGAGGAAGAGTTAGTTTTTTCAACTGCCATGGTAATAGACCTTTTTGTTGTTTTCATAGAAGGTGTACAGTGCTGAAATCATGGAGGATCCAGAAATCCATTTTGTTTTTCTGCCTTCATCACTTCCGCAATTTTAAAGATAACACCTTGTTTTGTTGTTGTCAATACCTAATTTCGATTTTTTTTGTTAAGAAGTGTGTAGGGATTTCTCATTTTTTTTGTTAAGAAGTGTGTAGGGATTTCTCAGATAAGTCGGATACATTAGACCTATTGCATAATTTTTTTATGGTACGATGGACGGTTTTGCTTTTTTCTCGATTTTTAGATTGAATTATAGCGGTGTGCAGTCGTATGAGGTACAGTGTCACGAGCTATAAACCATGCTAGGCAAAGCTTGGTTTGTATCTCACTCAAGCGCTTACCGCTATAGATTGAAGTTGAAAAGAGAATAAAATGTGATCTTATAAATTTGGTACAATTTTTACTTGACAAAAATTTCTGGTTGTGGTTCTGTAGTATTGATGGAGGCTTAATGCTTTGCCTTGCTGTGCATTGTTGTCATGGATAAAATAAGCTAAACGGCGCTTAACCTGCATGATCCAACAGCTATAACCCTTTTGGAGTCTATATCGGTGATCCGAAGTAAAAGCCGTTCAGCTTACCAAGCAGCGCCAAAGTGATTCTCCATTTTTTTAGAGAAAGATAGACTC
>NZ_JAPZQJ010000505.1:0-3174 GCF_027530405.1 Microcystis sp. LE19-41.2A
AAAGGACGGCTCTTCTCGACTTTGTGTGATAATTTTTGCTTATAGAATCGTGAAATATTTACTGGGAAAGACTTTTAGGAGTATTTTGCTGAAGAAACTATCAGTATAGACCCCGTTTCCACACAGAAACCAGAAGAGCCAAAGGACTGTATCTTTGTTGAGCATCTAAGCATAAATATCCATTGACAAAAACTTTTAATTGAGCATTATCTATCTCCTCATCCAAAAAAGGCTCGATGGCTGCCTTACGAAGTGCCTTGATTTGGTTGAGGTTTAATCCCAACTTTTCGATAGTAAGCTTAGACGCATTTAAGTTTCCTACTCGTATCCCTATCTACAAGGCGTTCCAGGATATTAAAGTGCAATGTAAGTGCGTCTAAGCTTATTAAAAGATGGGGTCACTAAAATAGATTCAGGTAAATAGTTAATCGTGAATATAAGCTTTTTACAGTTGTTTTTTTTCGGGGCGATCTCGCTAACCCTAACTTTCACCCTCGGCTATGTTAGCCTGAGAGCGATCTCGCGCTTTACCGTCAAGGAATGTATGGCCCTTGCTGGTGCTTCGGGAATGGCTTTACAATCGGCGATCGCTTTCGTTAATTTTCTTTGTGGCTTTTCCGGAAGAACTTTTTTCCTGTTAGCGACGGCTGGTTTATTTATTATCTCTCTATGGTTACTGACGCGACAATTGTGGCAAGCGGAAGAAAGAGAAAACTATAGATGGCTATACCTAGCGATCTTGTTCTGGCTCGTCCTGCTAGGGATGCAATTCTTCGTCGTGCTTTACAGTGGGGGATTTTACTACGGGGATTGGTGGATGCACTTCGATATCGCTCAAATTTTTTTGGGACTTCAGAAAACCGATACGGTTTACTTTGGAACTTATAATGTTACTTCTAGAACTCCTTTATTCAATCTGTTTTCTAGTTATTATCTGGCACTTTTAGAAAATTCATTTGCGGTTTATCAAATTACTGCGATTTTACCAGGAGTATTCCTGACCCTCCTAATCCCCCTCTTTCTGCGTCCGTCGTTAATTCCGTTAGCCTTTTTCCCCGTGGCTTTCAGTCCCTATTTGAGTAATATGATCACCTACCCGTGGCCGAAGGTATTGGCCACGGTCTATATCTTAACTGGCATCTATAGCGTTTCCTAAGCTAGTGAGGTACACCTATTTTTCTTCCCTTTTGCCTTTTGCCTCTTGCATGAGTGCCTAAAACCCATAACTTTTGTACCTCAGCAGACTGAAAAACGCTATATAGCGTTTCTGATTCACAAGAGGTACATTCCCGATCCTGAACAGCTTAATCAGCAAAGGTTTAAGTGTGCCGCACAGATGCGAGAACCGCTATATTTCTATCTCGACTTGAGAAACAATCCCCGCACAAGAGTCTATTCCCTTTCCGGGATTGGCTGTGGAGTTAGTTGGGGATTAGCCTTTCTCAGTCATCCTTCCGCCATACTCTATGTTATCGCCCCGATCGTCGATAATCTATGGGTAAATCGTAAAAATTTAGCTCTTGTCGTCCGTCAGTTATTTTTTCCGTTAATCCTAATGATCGCCGTGTGTCTTCCCTGGTATTTATGGGGAATCTCTCACTTCGGTCTCGCCTCTATCTTCCAGACGGCAATGGGAACGACGGGGGGTGCGACTGCGAGCGTTAGAATTTCCGATGCTTTAAACAATGCCTGGTCTAGCGTTTATCCCCTCGAACTTTCCGATGCGGTTCAAGATCGAATCCAGAAAGGCCCCGGAGAGGGTGGCGAGTATTACACCTTACGCTATCGGCTGTGGAATTCATGGTTTCGCTTGTATTTTAGTGTTTTAGCCGGCTCTATAACGATAACCCTGAGCGCCGTCCTTCTGACGGTTTTCGGGAAAAGAGTTTTCGGAAAAGTTCAGGGTAAACCTTTGTTTCCCAGATCATTTTTAGTATCGGTACTCGCGATCGGTTTTTTGGGAGGTTGTTTCCTGCAACCCGGATTTCATCGCGGGGGAATTATCGGCGAGAGTATGACTCCTATTGTGGTTCTGTTGCTCTTGATCGTTACCGAATATCTGGCCATGTTACCCGTGAGACTGAAACAGTTAATTCTCTTCACTATCGTGGGAGAGTTCGTTCTTTCTCGGGGGATTCACTTGTTATTTCTCGGTGCGGAAAAAACGGTAGTTTGGGATGGAAATGCCGATCTAAAAACTAACTATAGTTTACAATTCGCCCGGGATCTGATCGGTACTCCGATCGGCTTATTTATGGCGATAGTTGCTTTAATCATTTTCCTGGTGATCGGTTGGAAAACCGTATTGGAAGGCGGTGATCCTGGAGAATCCTTGCAATAACGATTATACCTTCTAAACAGGATTTAGTATGAGAGCATCCCAATTGACAACTGGCCAATTTTGTGAACCGCTTGCTGGCGAGCGAGTGGAAGGAACCACAGAGACACAGAGGACACAAAGATTGATCGCTTCCATATAAGTTAAACTGATCACACAAAAAATAAGAGAGCCGTACCTTGAGTTTATTGAGGTTTAATCCCAACTTTTCGATAGTATTAATTGCTGTTTGATCATCTTCTTGTGCGGGTTTAATTGTACCATCATCATTAAAAGCAAAGTGAGACTCACAATCGGGATTGAGTGGAGAGATTAAGAGATTTTCATCAAACCAGTTATCTTTTAGATTACCACAGTGCCGAGGTTCACCAGTCCTAAGATTTGCCTGACAGGAACATAGCAAATTGGCATAATCTAAGGGATCAACAGTGGGATCACTTTGAGGTTTAAAATGTTCTAAACCCCGACCAGCTAGAGAACTGGAGTTTTTTGACAAAAGCAGATAGACTAAATCTAGACTCACCGTTCGCTCAAATTTTTGAACTCGACCTTATTATCATGGCGAAAAAAGCTTACAGCATAAAGTTTTCAGAAGACCTAGCGGTGGTTAACTTGGAGAAAATTAATCCAAGGCGATCTCGGGTAATGATTGGGTAGTAGTGGCGTAGCCCTCTTGCTTACCTGGTATGAATTGTGGTTCTTCGGTTTGTGTTATGCAATGGAGGGGGGTTATAAGGGATGAAACCCTTATATAGAAAGACATTTGGCGATTTTTGTCAATTGTTTTCGATCTAGAACGAGCTAATCAATTAAGTCTCTTGCCGGATAAGGATTTA